>CAYTWJ010000025.1:11867-16392 GCA_964442055.1 uncultured Rhodospirillaceae bacterium
CTCGGCATCGCGGCCGAACTTGCGCGCGCCGTCGCGGCAAAGCGCGGCGATCTCGCCGGCGGTCAGCGTCGGCTCGAGCATCAGGCTGCGCGCCGAGGCGACCAGCCGCTCGCAATGGCGGTCGATGTCGGGTGCCAGGCCGGCAAAGGCGCGCGCGCCGTCGAACACCACCGACGACATCCAGAAGGCGTGGTCGCCCGGCCCCGTGAGCTTCGGATTCTTGTCGGTCCAGACGCCGTCGTGATAGTACCAGGCCGCCATTTCCCACCTGTCGCTGTCGCTCGCGGCCGTCCGACCGCGCGGCCAGCATAGGCTGCCCGCCGGGCGCCGCCAACCCGCGACCGGCCTATTGGCTGGCCCAGACGATGCGCGCCATCCAGGCGATCTGCTCGATGTCGAGCGTGCGGTCGGGAAAGGCGCGGTTGAGCGAGGCGAGCTCGATGCGCCGGGCGGTGCGACGTGCCAGCTCCTTGGCCATCACCTCGCCGTCGACGGTGCGCACGACGACGCGGTCGCCGCGCCGGATCGATGCCGCCGGCGACACCACGATGATGCAGCCGTCGCGGTAGACCGGGGCCATGCTGTCGCCGCTGATCTCGAGGGCGTAGGCCGCCGGATCGCCGATGTCGGGAAACGGCACCTCGTCCCAGCCGGCGCCGGTCGGATAGCCGGCGTCGTCGAAATAGCCGGCGCTGCCAGCCTGCGCCATGCCGATCACCGGAACGCGGGTCGAGCCGCCGCGTCCGGCCCCGTCATCCATCAGAGCGAGGAACTCGCTCAAGCTGGCACCGGTTGCAGCGAGGATCTTGGAGATGCTTTCGGTCGAGGGCCAGCGCGGCTTGCCCTCGCGCGAGACGCGCTTGCTCTTGTTGAACGTCGTCGGATCGAGCCCCGCCCGCTTGGCCAGCCCCGACGGCGAATGCGCGTATTTCTCGGCCAGGCGATCGACGGCCTGCCAGATCCCCTTGTGCGTCAACATGCGGGCGTCCCTTCTTGCGTTGGTCGCCAGCGCTCGATTGGGATCGTAATCTTATCGGCCGGGATCGGGCAACGGCAAAGATCGCCGCCACCTTTGGGCTCTATCCCGATCGCGGCGATTCGTCTAGCGTGCGCCGCCGGTCCGCAACCTTTCGCCATCCGCACGATGATCCGCGTTGCCGATCTTGCCTTGCCGCTCCTGCGCCGGCTCGAGCCCGAGCGCGCGCACCGGCTGACGATCCGCGCCCTCGCGCTCGGCCTGGTCGCGCCGGCGCGTGAGCCCGACGATCCGATCCTGGCGACGCATCTGTTCGGGCATGCGCTTCCCAACCCGGTCGGCCTCGCCGCCGGCTTCGACAAGGACGCCGAAGTGCCCGACGCCATGCTGGCCCTGGGCTTCGGCCTGGTCGAGGTCGGCTCGGTGACGCCGCGCCCGCAACCCGGCAACCCGCGGCCACGCCTCTTTCGCCTGGTCGAGGACGAAGCGGTGATCAACCGCTTCGGCTTCAACAGCGACGGCCTCGACGCAGCGGAGCGGCGACTGGCGGCGCGGGCCGGCCGGCCCGGCCTGGTCGGCGTCAATCTCGGCGCCAACCGGGACAGCGCCGACCGCGCCACCGATTACGTACTCGGCCTCGAGCGGCTGGCCCGTCATGCCGGCTACGTCGTAGTGAATGTCTCCTCGCCGAACACGCCCGGCTTGCGCGCGCTGCAGGGCCGGGCCGAGCTCGACGACCTGCTCGGCCGCCTGCTCGATGCGCGCGCACGGATCGGCGCCGCGGTGCCGCTGGTGCTCAAGATCGCGCCCGACCTGACCGAGCCGGACAAGGAGGCGGTCGCGCTGGTCGCGCTGGCGCGCGGCCTCGACGGGATGATCGTCGGCAACACCACCATCGGCCATCGCGCCGGCCTCAAGAGCCGCCATCGCGACGAGCAGGGCGGGCTCTCGGGGCGGCCGCTGTTCGCGCCCTCGACCGCGCTGCTCGGCGAGATGCACCGCCTCACCGGCGGCCGCGTCCCGCTGATCGGCACCGGCGGCATCGCCAGCGGCGCCGACGCCTACGCCAAGATCCGCGCCGGCGCCAGCGCGGTGCAGCTCTACACCGCGCTGATCTATCGCGGCCCCGGCCTGGTCGGCCGGATCAAGCGCGAGCTCGCCACGCTGCTGCGGCGCGACGGCTTCGCCTCGGTGGCCGCAGCGGTCGGCGCCGGCCGGGCCTGAGCGCCGCCGCGGCCGGCTTGGGCGCGGCCGGCGGCCCGTGCTAATCTCCGCCCGCCTCACCGACCCAGGGAACGCCGATGACTCCCAGCAGCGCCACCGTTGCCGCCAACAATCTCGAAGCCTTCTGGATGCCGTTCACCGCCAACCGGCAGTTCAAGGCGCACCCGCGCCTGCTCGCCGGCGCCAAGGACATGCACTACGTCACCGCCGACGGCCGCCAGATCCTCGACGGCACCGCCGGGCTGTGGTGCGTCAATGCCGGCCACTGCCGGCCCAGGATCGTCGAGGCGGTGCGCCGCCAGGTCGGCGAGATGGACTACGCGCCGGCGTTCCAGATGGGCCACCCGCTGGCCTTCGAGCTGGCGGGGCGGCTGGCGGCGATGTTCCCCGGCGACCTCGACCATGTCTTCTTCACCAATTCGGGCTCGGAATCGGTCGATACCGCGCTCAAGATCGCGCTCGCCTATCACCGCGTGCGCGGCGAAGGCACGCGCACCCGCCTGATCGGGCGCGAGCGCGGCTATCACGGCGTCGGCTTCGGCGGCATCTCGGTCGGCGGCATCGTCAACAACCGCAAGTTCTTCGGGCCGCTGCTCAACGGCGCCGACCACCTGCCGCACACGCACGATCTCGTGCGCAACGCCTATTCGCGCGGCCAGCCGGAATGGGGGGCGCATCTCGCCGACGATCTCGAGCGCCTGGTCGCGCTCCACGACGCTTCGACCATCGCCGCGGTGATCGTCGAGCCGGTGGCGGGATCGACCGGCGTGCTGGTGCCGCCCAAGGGCTATCTCGAGCGGCTGCGCAAGATTTGCGACCGCCACGGCATCCTGCTCATCTTCGACGAGGTGATCACCGGCTTCGGCCGCCTCGGCGCCGCCTTCGCGGTCGACCATTTCGGCGTCCAGCCCGACCTCGTCACCGTCGCCAAGGGGCTGACCAACGGCACCGTGCCGATGGGCGCGGTGATCGCCCGCAAGGGCATCTACGACGCCTTCATGCAGGGGCCGGAGAACGCCATCGAGCTGTTCCACGGCTATACCTATTCGGGCCATCCGGTGGCCTGCGCCGCCGGCCTCGCCACCCTCGACACCTACCGCGAGGAGGGCTTGTTCGAGCGCGCGCGCGAGCTCGCGCCCTACTGGGAGGACGCCGTGCATTCGCTCAAGGGCACGCGCCACGTCATCGACCTGCGCAACCTCGGCCTGGTCGCCGGCATCGAGCTGGAGCCGATGGCCGGCCAGCCGACCAGGCGCGCCTACGAGGTCTTCCTGCGCTGCTACGAGAAGGGGGTGATGATCCGCACCACGGCGGACATCATCGCGCTGTCGCCGCCGCTGATCGTCGAGAAGGCCCACATCGACCGCATCTTCGGCACGGTGGGCGAGGTGCTGCGCGAGGTCGCCTGACCCGCGCCGGCCGGCCAACAGGGAGAAGCTCATGCTCGTCGGCGTGCCGAAGGAGATCAAGACGCACGAATACCGCGTCGGGCTGACGCCGGCGGCGGTGCGCGAGCTCGTCCATCACGGCCACCAGGTGCTGGTGCAGTCGAGGGCCGGGCACGCCATCGGCCTCGAGGACGATCATTACCGGCGCGCCGGCGCCGAGATCGTCACCGAGGCCGCCGAGCTGTTCGCCCGCGCCGAGATGATCGTCAAGGTCAAGGAGCCGCAGCCAGCCGAGATCGCGCTCTTGCGCGAAGGCCAGGTGCTGTTCACCTACCTTCACCTGGCGCCGGACCCGGCGCAGGCCAAGGGGCTGATCGAATCGGGGTGCATCGCCATCGCCTACGAAACGGTGACCGACGAGCGCGGCGGCCTGCCGCTGCTGGCGCCGATGAGCGAGGTGGCCGGCCGCATGGCGATCCAGGCCGGCGCCCACAATCTCGAGATCATGCAGGGCGGGCGCGGCATGCTGCTCGGCGGGGTGCCCGGCGTGCCGGCGGCGCGTGTCGTCATCCTCGGCGGCGGCATGGTCGGCACCAACGCCGCACGCATGGCGATGGGGCTCGAGGCGAGCGTGGTGGTGATCGACAAGTCGCTCCGCCGGCTCTACGAGCTTGACCTGCAGTTCGGCTCCAAGATCAACACCATCTTCGCCACCGTCGAGGCGATCGAGGAGCACGTGCTGCAGGCCGATCTCGTCGTCGGCGCCGTGCTGGTGCCGGGCGCCGCGGCGCCGCGGCTGGTCACCCGCGACATGGTGCGGCGCATGAAGCGCGGCTCGGTGATGGTCGACGTCTCGATCGACCAGGGCGGCTGCTTCGAGACCTCGCGGCCGACCACGCACGCCGAGCCGACCTTCGTCGTCGACGAGGTGGTGCAC
>CAYTWJ010000026.1:0-15922 GCA_964442055.1 uncultured Rhodospirillaceae bacterium
CATGCACAAGACCGAGGCCGTTCCAGGCACGCCAGAGCGTGGGCTGCTCGCTCACCGCCTGCTGAAGCGCGGCGAGGGCCGCCTTGTCCTGGCGCGCCATGACCAGGGCGAGCCCCTGGCCCTGCAGGGCCCGCGGGCGCAGCTCGGCGACCTGGGTCAGGGCGGCGAAGCGATCCGCCGCCTCGGTCGCCCGGCCGCGGCCAAGCGCAACCTCGGCCAGGCCGAGACGTGCCGCGCCATGATCGGCCTGGTGGGCGAGAACGATCTTGAAGCTCGCCTCGGCCTCGTCGTGGCGCTCGGCGGCGAGGGCCGCCTGGGCCGCGGCCAGCGCGACCGCGGAATCGGCCTCGCCCGGCTTGGGCGCCGCCAGTTCGATCGGCTTGGCCGTGTCGTCGAGCGCGGCGCAGGCGGCGAGCGCCAGCACCAGGGCGACGGCGGCGAGCGGACGGAGCGGGCGCCGACGCTCAGCCGGCGACATCTTCGTCGAACGCGGTCCGCGTCAGAAGCCGGCGCCGGTCGAAATCGAGATAGTCGCCGCCGAGGCGCAGCCGCACCTGCACGGCCTGCGTGTCGGCGCGCACCAGCGGGACCGCCTGCGGCAAGTGCTGCACCAGGGCCTGCGCCGCCGACAGATAGCCCTGGCGATAGAAGACCACCGTCTTGCGGTTGGCGAAGCTGGCGTCGTTGGTCAGTCGCATGTTGTCGAAACCGCGCTGCGCGAGATATTCGCGGAAGCGGCGGGCCATGCCTTCGCGACCGGCGCCGTTGGACACCTCGATGGCCAGCGTCGGCAGCGGCCGGGCCGGCTTCGCGGCCGGCGGCAGCGGCGCACGCAGCACCGCCGGCTGCGCCGCCGGGGCGACCGGCGGCAGCGCCGCCCGCACCTCGCCGCCGGCAACCAGCGCCGTCGGCAGCACGCCGCCCGAGACATGCGCGAGCCGCGGGTCCACATCCTGCTGGACGATCCGCATCAGGGTCTCGGGTTCGGGCCGGGTGACCAGGGTGTGCACGCCGGGCGCGGTCCGCTCGACCCAGACCGGGCTCTCCTCGGGGGCGGCCTGGGCGATCTGCAGCGGCAGCCCGGGCTGGGCCGCCGGCGCCGCTTCCTGCTGGCGCTCCTTGGCGATCAGGTCCTGCGCCAGCTTGACGTTGGCGCCGACGGTCGCCGGCTGGCCGTCGTCGCCGGCGCGGGCGAGCTGGAAGTAGCGCAGCGCCTCGTCATAGCGCCGCTGCATCACCAGAGAGTAGCCCATGTTGTTGAGCGTCTGCGCCGACTTGGGGTCGATCTCCATCGCCCGCTTGTAGTACATCGTCGCGATGTCGTAGCGGCCAAGCTGGTCGTAGGTCGCGGCGATCGCGTTCAGCGTCTCGACCGAATCGCCGTTTGCCGCGATCGCGGCTTGGAACGATTGCAGGGCCAGGCCGAAATTGCCTTCGGCATAATGCGCCTTGCCGCGGGCGAAGGGATCGGCGGTCGCCGTCGCCGGCGCCGCGCTGCGGCCGCCTTGCGTCACCTCCAGCCAACCGCCGTTGCAGGCGGCCAGCGACACGCACGCGACTACGGATCCGAGCAACACACGGAATCGAGCCATGTCTGCATCCCCCTCTCGTCTCGGCCCCGGTCGCTACTTGTTCGCCAGGGCCGGCAGCAGATCGCGAACCACCCGGATGATAGCCGGTGTCAGAATGACCGTCATCAGCGCGGGCAGAATGAACAGAACCAGCGGCACCGACAACAGCACCGGCAGGCGGCCGGCCTTTTCCTCGGCGCGCAGCATGCGCTTCGCACGCATCTCGTCGGCGTGGACGCGCAGCGTCTGGGCCAGGCTGGTGCCGAGCTTCTCCGACTGCAGCAGCAGCGTCACCAGCGTGCTGACCTCCTCGATGCCGATGCGGTCGGCGAAATTGCGCAGCGCGTCCTCGCGGCGCCGGCCGGCGCGCAGCTCGGCGCTCATCAGCGCGAACTGGACGGCCAGCGTCGGATGGGCCCGCTGGACCTCGAGGCCAACGCGGTCGATCGCGGCATCGAGACCCATGCCGGCCTCGACGCAGACCAGCATCATGTCGAGGGCATCCGGGAACCCCTCGCGCGCCAGCGTCTGGCGCGAGCGCGTGCGCAGGACCAGCCAGATCATCGGCAGGTAGGCGCCGACGAGCCCCATGAGCAGCGCGATCAGCAGCAGCTGGTTGGCGCCGAGCCGGCTCGAGATCAGCGGCGCGACGACAATGAAGCCGAGCGGCAGCGCGACGGCCAGGACCAGACGGAGCGCGTAATAGGTGGCGACCGCCGTCGGCGCGAAATAGCCGGCCTGGACCAGGCGCCGGCGAATCGCCGAGGTCTTGCCGCTGACATCGGCATCCTTGCCGGCGAGGCGCGCGCCGATGTCGTGCAGGAAACGCGACAGCGGCTGCTCGCCGGTAGAGTAGCGGATCGAGCTGCGGCCGCCGGCGGTGCCGGCGGCGAGGTCGACGCCGCCGGCGGTGCCGAGCCGGCGGCGCATCGGGTTGCGGGCCGCCACCACGCCGATCACCGCCAGCGCGATCAGCAGCGTCGCGCCGAAAATCAGCATCAGCACCAGAAGCTGCTCGGCGTTGCCGACGCCGAGCGTGGCCGCCAATCGGTTCAACTGGTCGAGAAAGCCCTGCATCGTCCGACCTCTTCTCCGCCTAGACCCGGAAGCGAACCATCTTGTACATGATGCCGACGCCGATGAAGGCGAGCGTCGCCCCGGTGCCGATCAGCGTGAGATAAAGCGGATCATCCTTGACCTTGCCGTAATAGTCGGGCCGCGTCAGCGAGATGAATCCGTAGACCGCGAAAGGCATGATCGAGAGGATCACCGCCGAGATGCGGCCTTCCGCGGACAGCGCCTTGATCTTGAGCAGCATGCGGAAGCGATCGCGGATCACCTTCGACAGGTTGGCGAGAATCTCGGCGAGGTTGCCGCCGATGGCATGCTGCACGTTCACCGCCGCGACCATGAACTGCAGGTCGGGATGGCCGACCCGCGTCAGCATGTTGTCGAGCGCCTCGCGCAGGTCGAGACCGTAGGTCATCTCGTCGACGGCGATGCCGAACTCGGTGCCGATGGGATCGCTCATCTCGGAGGCGACCATGCCCATGGCGGTCGAGATCGGATGGCCGGCACGCAACGAGCGCACGATGACGTCGATCCCCTCGGGCAGCTGATAACCGAACTTCTTCAGCCGGCGCCACTTCCTGAACTGGAGGAAGATCACCGGCACCGCGATGCCCGAGCCCAGCGCGACGGCGATCGCCGAGGACGGGCCGACGAGCAGCAGGCCGCTGATGAAGCCGACGCCGAACAGCCCGCCCATGACCACCAGCATCTGGCTGGTCGGAATCGACAGCCCGGCATGGGTGATCAGCCGGTCGAGCCAGGCCAGCGGCCCCAGCATGACGCTGGTGCGCTGCAGCGCATCGAGGCTGGCGCCCGGCGACTTGCGGCGCAGGCGCTGCAGCACCGTCTGCGTGTCCTGGCCGGACTGCAGCATGCGCAGCCGCCGGTTGACGCGCCGCTGCGAGCCGCCCGACAGGTCGCTCGCGAGATAGGCCAGTCCCTCGACCAGCAGCAGAACGACGATGAAGACCGCGCCCAGGATCAGGTATTGGGGGTCGATGGCCATGCCGGATTACCTCGCGATCAGGCCAGCGGGCGGTCGGGCCGGAAAATGTCCGGCGACAGGCGCACGCCCTGGACTTCGAGCTCGTGCATGAACTTGGGCCGGATGCCGGTGGCGCGGAATTCGCCGAGAATGCGGCCCTCGGCATCGACGCCGGTGCGCTGGAACTTGAAGATCTCCTGCATGCTGATGGTGTCGGCCTCCATGCCGGTGATCTCCTGCACGCTGACCATGCGGCGCATGCCGTCGCTGAGACGCTGCATCTGCAGCACGACGTGGATCGCCGAGGCGATCTGCGAGCGGATGGTCTTGGTCGGGATGTCGAGGCCGGCCATGCCGATCATCTGCTCGAGACGCGAGATGGCGTCGCGCGGGGTGTTGGCGTGGACCGTGGTGAGCGAGCCCTCGTGGCCGGTGTTCATGGCCTGCAGCATGTCGAAGGCCTCGCCGGCGCGGCACTCGCCGAGGATGATGCGGTCGGGGCGCATACGCAGCGAGTTCTTCACCAGGTCGCGCTGGTTGACCTCGCCCTTGCCCTCGATGTTGGGCGGGCGCGTCTCCATGCGCGCCACGTGTGGCTGCTGCAGCTGCAGCTCGGCCGCGTCCTCGATGGTGACGATGCGCTCGGTCGGATCGATGAAGCGTGACAACGCGTTGAGCATCGTCGTCTTGCCCGAGCCGGTGCCGCCGGAGACGACGACGCTGAGCCGGCAGCGCACCGCGGCGGCGAGGAGCTCGGCCATCGCCGGGGCCACCGCCCCGTTATCGATCAGCTTCTCGAGGTTGTAGGGCGTCTTCGCGAACTTGCGGATCGAGACCAGCGTGCCGTCGACGGCGATCGGCGGGATCGCCGCGTTGACGCGCGAGCCGTCGAGCAGGCGGGCGTCGACCAGCGGCTGCGATTCGTCGACGCGCCGGCCGACGGTGGAGACGATCTTGTTGAGGATGCGCAGCAGATGGCGCTCGTCCTTGAACTTCACCGGCGTCAGCTCGAGCCGGCCCTTGCGCTCGACGAACACCGATGCGGCGCCGTTGATCAGGATGTCGGTGACGCTCGGGTCCTTGAGCAGCGGCTCGATCGGGCCGAGGCCGAGAACCTCGTCGAGGATGTCGGCGACGAGCTGGGTCTGCTCGGTCAGGTTGAGCGGCACCTTCTCGCGCGACAGCAGGTCGCGCACGATCTCGCCGACCTCGCGGCGGATCTCCTCGGGCGGCAGCTTGTCGAGCATCGAGAGGTTGATCAGCCCGAGCAGCTGCTGGTGCAGGTTGACCTTGAGCTCGATGTATTGCGGCGAGAAGTTGGACGGCAAGTCGCCGCCGTCGCCGGCGCGCTCGTTGAGGCGGAAGACGTTGGCCGGCGGCGCCGCCGGCGTCTGGCCGGAGCTGGCGGGGGTCGGCTTGCTGGTGAAACGGCTGAACATGGCTTCTCTTCCGCTCTTTCAATCGGGCCGCGGCGCGGCCTTCAGGTTGTTGCGACGCGGATCTCGCCCGAGCCCGAGCCGAGCCGATCGGCGCAGAGATCGACGAGCTCGCGGATCTGCTTCTCGATTTTCTCGCCCCCGCGAATCTGACCGAACGGCACGCCCTGGTTGAGGGCCTGCGACACGGTCTTGTAGTCGTTGTCGACGAAGATATCGATCGGCCGCCCGAGCGCTTTCTCGGCCTCCTTGATGCGGATGTCGCGCTTGAACAGCGAGCGCTCGTAGCGATTGACCACGGTGACGATCGGCACGTTGTCGAGCCCTTCCTGGCGCAGCGTCTCGAGCAGCCGGCGGCCCTGGCGCAACGCCGGCACGGTCAGCTGGGTGACGAAGACGATGATGTTGGAATGGCTCAGCACAGCGTGGGTCCACAGCGCCCAGGCCTGCGGCAGGTCGACGACGACGTATTCGTACTCGCTGGCCGCGATGTCGAGCAGGCGGGTCACCAGGTCCGGGTTCAGCGCGTCGAGCGGCACGACGAATTGCGGCCCCGGCAGGATGTCGACGCCGCTGTCGTGATGGGTCATCAGGCCGCGCAGGAACGAGCCGTCGAGCCGGTCGGGCGCGTCGATGATGTTGAACAGGTTGAGGTGGCTGTCGACGTCGAGATAGAGGGCGGCATTGCCGAACTGCAGATCAAGGTCGAGCAGGCAGACGCTCGACTTCTCCTTGCCGCGGTTGGCCAGGCTGCAGGCCGACTGGACGGCGAGCGAGGTCGCGCCGATGCCGCCGCAGGGCTTGATGAAGGTGACGATCCGGCGCTGCCGGCTCGGCGCCGCCGCCCGCGGCGCCCGGGCCCGCCGCGACACCGCCTCGAGCGCCGCCATCAGGTCCTCGCGCGAGATCGGTTGCGGCAGGAAGTCGGGGATGCCCATGCGCATCAGCTGGCGCACGCCCTGCAACGATGCGTTCTCGGCGGTGGCGATGACCGCCACCTCGTTGGCATGCTGCTGCATCATCTTGTCGAGCGCCGCCATCTCGCCGGCGTCGTCGAGCCGGAGATCGAGCAGGATGACGCCCGGCGGGTGCGAATTGGCCATCTGCGCGCCCAGCTCCTTGAGCCCGCCCAGCCGGGTCTGCAGCTGCACGCCGCTGATGCTGCGCGCGACGTTCTGCAGCTCGCGCTCTGCATCGGCGCTGCGCAGCAGCGCCAGCACCGAGAGAGCCTCGGACTTTCCGTGAAGCGACAGACTCATGAGCTCGGCGTTCCCGTTCGCATGTCCTCGGCGGTCAGCGTGGCGGCAAAAGCCGGCATCGGCACCGCCGCCACCATGTTGCCGCTCGCCAGGCCGATCAAACCGTCGATGATCAGCAGATTGTAGGTCATGTTGCGCAGCGATACCGTCACCATCGGCACCGGCCCGCCGGGCCGGGCGACGAAGCCGAGCGTGGTGTTGACGCCGTTGACCTGCTGGTTGGCGCGGTATTCGACCACGACATTGCTGCGCTGGATCGGCGGGAAGATGCCGCGCATGCGCGTCACCAGCTCGTCGAAGGCGGCGACGGCCTGGGCGCCGGTCGGCGTCGTGTTGTTGACGCCGGCCATCGGGTTGTTGTCGCAGGTCACCGCATCTCCGGCGGTGTTGGTGTCGCTGTAGCAGCGGATGCTCAGCGCGGTGCCGGTGCCCTCCGTGCAACTCGTGCCCGGCACCATGGTCGTTCCCGAGCCGGTCGAGCAGTCCCAGTTGTGGATCCCCTCGGCCACCGGCGTGCGCACGATCGTCCAGCGCACCCCGGCCTGGGTCGCCTTCTCGGCCCACACCCATTGCGAGACCATCCAGCTGAACTCGATCACGCCAAAGACCAGCAGGGTGAAGACCGAGAAGATCAGCGCGAACTCGACCGCGGTCGCACCCCGGTCGTCGCCCCGGCAGCGGCCGGCGCGGCCGACGAGCCGGCGCGTGCGCGGCTCAGCTGCCGATGTGACGCTCTTCATGGCTCACCAGGAAGGAAAGGTTGTTGCCGAGCCCGATCACGCCCCACAGGCCGGGACCGAAGGGCACGCTCGCAGTGACCTCGACCGCGTACAGCGTGGCGGCGCCCTTGAAGGTGCCGGCACTGTTGTCGATCGAGGTAATGGTGATGCAGAGCCGGTTGGCGTTGTTGCTGCATTCGGTGCTGTCGTCGCTGTAGCAGGCGCCGGGCGGGTCGAAGAAGGAGAGCAGCAGCGGCGTGCCGGTCACCTGGCCGCTCTTGGCCAGATTGCAGGCCACGGTCTTGGCGTTGGCGGCGGTGGGGTCCGACACGCGGGCCAGGTAGTGCGCGGCGTCGTTGACGCTCTTCGAGATCATGTGGTGGTACTGCAGGATACGGCCGATCTCGGCGAAACCGACCACCATCAGGATCAGGAGTGGCAGGATCATGGCGAACTCCACCGCCGCCGCGCCGCGATCGGCGCGCCGCAGATGGCGCATGATGTTGATGAGAAGCCGCACGCCCGCCGGTTCCTATCGATAGAGCTGAACCACGTCCTTGACGATCTCTTTGTAGAGCACGTTGCCGGGATCGAGCTCGCCGACCACCTCGCCCCAGACTTCCTTGTTCGAGTTGCCGGTGTCGTCCTTCATCGGCTCGGTGAGGAAGAACATCGCCCAGCCCTCGACCGGCACGCCCTTCTGGGCGCCCTTGATGATCGCCTCGTTCTCGATGCAGTTGACCACCGCCATGATCAGCACCCGGCGGTCGAAATTGGCCAGCACTTCCGGCGCCGTGTCGCAGCTCGGGTCGCTCGGGTTGGGAATGGCGGCGCAGGAATCGAGCTCGGTGGCGCCGTAGCTGCCGTTCTTGTAGTTCTGCGGCTTGCCCTCCTCGCCGGTGGTGATCGGGTTCGGGTTGGTGACAGGAGTGGGCGCGCGCGGCACGGCGCTCGGGTTCTGCTCAACCTCCCAGCGGTAGAGCTGATAGCGGCTCGGTCGATTGGCGTCGCTCCAGCCGTTCGGCGGCGTGAAGGGAAGGCCGGTCGCCTTGTCGATATGGTTGGTGTCCCAATAGTCCTGGAAATCCCACTGGCCGTCCCCGAAGCGATCGCAAGTGCCGCTGCCGTTGAATTCGATGGTCGCGTCGGCCGGGAAGCAATTGTCGCGCGGCAGGCCCTGCCAGCCGGTCTCGTGCTCGTAGCCGCCGCCTTTCTTCTTCAGGCCCTTGATCACGGTCTTGGCGGGGCGGTATTCGGGATTGCTCTTGTAGGCCTGGTTGTTGAACGACTGGTCGTACATGTCGAAGCGGACGTTAAGGCCCTGCGAGACGCTCTTTTCGCCCGGCGCCAGGTCGACCGTCGCGGAATAGCAGCCGAGCGGGCTCGAGCCGCCGAGCTGCTCGGAGATCGCCTTGTTCGAGGAATTGGCGTCGGGCGGCTGCAACAGGCCGAAATCGCCGGGGCCCCAGGCGGCGTTGTTGCCCGACCCGACCTGGGTGTTTCCGGCATCGGCGTTCGCCTTCATCAGAATCTGCTTGCCGATCCAGTTGGCGGTATTGAACGTCCCGCCGGGATTGCTCGGATCCTCGTCGGGATTGCAGATGAAGAGCGGCGGCACCTTGCACACCGCCTGGGTGTAGCCGGCGATGGCGCGCGCCGCGGTGGTCGGGGCCGCCGGCCCGCCGAGGACCGAGATCAGGTAGCTCGGCACGGCGCGCATTTCGGACGTCACCTCGATGAACATCGCTTCCGCATCGACGGTCGTCACCGTGTCGTTGTCGCGGTTCTCGCCGTTGGGGTCGAGGGCGGAGAGGAAGCGGATGCCGTCGGCCGGAATCGAAATGCCCTGGCCGCCGCTGGCAAAGGACTGCAGGTTGGTGGCGAAAGCGCCCTGCGCCGCCGCGGTTGCCCGGGCGATGGAGCCGGTCTTGCCGTCGAGCTCGGCGGCCCCGGCCAGCGCCGCCGCGTCGGCGAACTTCTGCAGCTGCGTGTTGACGGTCATGTAGCGGCCGAGGTCGATCGCCAGGCCGCCGATGCCGACCAGCACCGCGATCGCCGCACCCATGTAGACGGCGGTCGCGCCGCGCTCGTCGCGCAGCGCGCCCCCGAACAGACGGATCAAAGCGCCAAGCCGATTGCCGATCATGCCGTCAACCTCCGCTTGCCCCCGGTCAGCCGCCGCCGCCCTCGGTCGTCTTCACTTCGACCGGCGCCTTCACCTCGCCGCGCTCGTACTTGTCCATCGCCCGCTGCACGCGCGAGCCGTAATAGGGCAGGTCGTAGTTCTCGGCCCCGGGCGGGTCGGGATTGATGATGTGCTGCGCCATGTTGTGCTGGACCGCGTTGCCGAACGACGGGTCGAGCGTGTATCGCGGCGCCTGCTCGCAGGCCGCCAGCGCGGCGGCCGCCACGAGCACGATGATGAGATTGCGCATGGCCCCCCTCATTTGATGATATGGCCGTAGCGGCCGGCGAGCCCGCCGCTGTCCGGGCCGGCCCGGCCCTCGAGCCGGCCGTGCAGGAACAGGTCGGGATCGGTCGGCGGCACGAAGCGGTCGGTCGGCGCCGCCAGCGTGCCGGCCTTGGCCGGCTTGACCAGGCGCGGCGTGACCAGCACGACGAGCTCGGTTTCCTTGCGGTTGAAGCTCGGGCTGCGGAACAGGTTGCCGAGGATCGGGACGTCGCCGAGCCAGGGCCACTGCCGGATGTTGTCGGAGAAATCGTTCTGCAGCAGGCCGGCGATCATGAAGCTCTGGCCGTCGCGCAATTCCACCGTGGTCTTGGCGCGCCGCGTGGTCAGGCCGGGCACGCCGACGCCGCCCACCGTCACCTGCACGGTGCGGTCGATGGCGCTGACCTCGGGCGCGACCGAGAGGTTGATGAGGTCCTCGCCGATCACCGTCGGCGTGAACGCCAGGCCGACGCCGAACTCCTTGAACTCGATGGTGATGGCGGCGACGCCGCCGGTGCCGGTGCCCGATTGCGCGGTCGGGAAGGGGAACTCGCCGCCGGCGAGGAAGCTCGCCGTCTCGCCCGACAGCGCGATCAGGTTCGGCTCGGCCAGCGTCTTGACCACGCCCTTCTCCTCGAGCGCGTCGAACGCCGCCGACAGCGACCAGTTGCCGGTGAGCAGCGTCGCCAGGCCGCGGCCGAGGCTGGTCTCGCGGACGATCACGGTGCTGAGGCCGGCGAGGCCGGAGGCCGCCGTGGTGGCGACGTTGGGATCGAGGTTGGCGTCGCCGCCGCCGATCACGGCGTTGAAATCGCCGCCGCTGAAGCGCGCGGTGGTGCCGGTGCGCAGGTCCTTGATCAGCGAGCGCTGCACCTCGGCGAACTTGACCTGCAGCATCACCTGCTGGCTGCCGCGCACCTGGAGGAAGTTGCTGACCTTGCCCGGCGCGTAGCGCTCGGCGAGCTGGGTGGCGCGCGAGACGTCGTTGGCCGACGAGACGCTGCCCGAAAGCACGATGCCGCCGCTGACGCCGCGCACCTCGACCTTCTCGTTGGGCATCACCTCGAAGAACTTCGCCTTGAGGCCCTCGGTGTCGAACGAGACCACCAGGTCGACCACCGCGATCAGCTGCTTGCGCGGCCCGTAGATGGTCAGGTTGGTGGTGCCGAGCCCCTTGCCGAGCACGTAGATCGAGCGGTTGGTCAGCGCCATCACGTCGGCGACTTCCGGATTGCCGACCAGCAGTTCCTCGTAGGGCTGGTCGAGGCGCAGGATCTCCGACTTGTTGACCGCCACCACCAGCTCGCCGGCATGGCGCCCGGCCTGGCGGTCGACCGCGACCAGGCGCTGGCCGGTCGGCTGCCCTGCGGCCTGCGCCTGCGCCGCGGCCGGAGACGCCGCCAGCGGCACGAGCAAGGCCGCGCCGACGGCGGCGGCGGCGCAAGCGGCCGCCAGCCGACCGACGAAGGCCCCGATCGAAGCTCGAGCCGATCGCACCGTGCGGCGCAAGCCAGCCCCCTTGTCACCCTGGCCGCGGACGCGGCCCCCAGTCACCAACGGTTTCATCTTTCCCCCTCGCGCTGCCTTGCGGCATGCTGCCTGTCGGTTCAGCCCGCCTTGCCCTTCGGCGCGAGCGGCGCCGGCGGCGCCGACGCGGCACCTTCGCGGTATACCCGCTCGTCGGTGCCCGCCTTGAGGCCGCGGACCACGCGCACCGAAACCGTCGGGTCGGCCGCCGGCGGCGGCGCCGGCCGCTCCACCTCCTTGACGACTTCCTTGACGATCACCTTGGGCTCGGGTGGCAGCGGTCGCACCACCTCGCCAACGCGCAGGTCCTCGATCGACACGGTCTTGACCTTGGCGGCGTCGGAGTTCGCCTCGTTGCGCAGCACGAGGGTGATCGAGCCGACCTGCGAGGCCAGCGTGATCTTCTGCGCCTGCTGCGGCGTCAGCTCCAGCGTCACCGCCTTGACCACGACCGGCTTCTCCTGGCGGTCGCTCGCCGACTGGTCGATGCCGAGCACGCGGATGTTCTGCAGCAGCACGTCGGTGATCGTCCCCTCACGGCCGCGCTCGGCGCGGCTCGGATCCTCGCGCGTCAGCAGCAGGTCGACGCGGTCGCCCGGCAGCACGAAGCCGGCGACGCCGACGATGTCGTTGACGCGGATGGTCATCGCCCGCATGTCCTTGTCGATGATCGACGAGAGCGAGGCGCGCTGGCCGCTGCCCGAGACCTTGGCGGCGAAGATCGGCTCGCCGACCTCGATCGAACGCAGCGCCACGCGGTCCTCGCCGGGCTTGATCAGCTCGCCCACGGTCTTGAAGGTGCCGGGCGGCACGGCATTGGCCGGCCATTGGATCTCCTGCAGCTTTTCGGGCCCGAGCTTGTCGGCGAAATCGAGGCGCTGGCGGGCCACCACCACCGTGGTGGTTTGCAAAGTCGGCTGCTGGGTCACCACCGGCCGCGACTGCTGCTGCAGGTAGTTACGCGCCACCAGCACCGCGGCCACGGCCAAAACCAGGGCCACGATCAACATGATGAGGCCACGCATTCTCATCGCTCACTCCCCTTCCCGAGCGGGACACGGCTGCCTTGGCCAGCCTGCCCCAATAGAATTTACAAATCCCTAACTTCTCTTTGGGTCCGGCCCTGTAGAGGCGGGTATTCGCGGGCGCCGCCCAAGAGGCCGGGGCAAATGAATTCTCACACTTATTCCGCTTCCTTTCAACCTTTACCCGAGGTCGGCAAGACGCCGGGCGGCAGGGTCGGCGGCCGGAACAGGGGCGGTCTTTTGGGGGACGCGCGGCAAGGCGCGGGATTTCGGCGCCGAACCGCTTTTTGCCGGGACGGCGGGTGTCGCCTCCTTGCCACACCGCCCGGGGCGAACAAAACGCAAAAAGCAAAGCCAGGCGGACCAAATTTTCGTTTAACAGTTTCAAGTATAGAATTGCGGCAATTCGCACCGCTGCCGGGCCGACGAGGCCGGGAAGGGTTGCGGCCCGTCATCTTGCGCCGAGCACCAAGCCCGTGAACATGCAGCGTCAGATCGACCTCGCTTCCGGCCACTCGAACGAGGCGAGCCGCCGCGCGCTGCTTTCCTGGCCGCTGCTGCTCGGCGCCCTCGCCTATCTCGGCGTCCTGATCGGCGGCTATGCCAGCGGCGTCGGGTTGGCCGATCCGGATCCGCTCTGGCACATCGCGGCAGGGCAGTACATCCTCGACAATGGCCGCATTCCGTTCACCGACCCCTTCTCCTTCACCCGTTTCGGCGCTCCCTGGGAGCCGATCGAGTGGCTGTCGCAGGTCATTCTGGCGGTGGCCTACCGGGCCGGCGGCTTCGCGGCGGTCCTGGCCCTGGCGGCGACGGCGACGGCGCTGGCCATTGCCATCCTGACGCGCGCGCTGCTGCGCAAGCTCGAGCCGATCTACGCGCTGTTGTTCGCGGTCATGGCCTTCATGGCCGCGCTGTCGCATCCGCACGCCCGGCCGCAGCTGCTGGTCATGCCGCTGCTCGTGTTCTGGGCGGCCAAGATGATCGAGGCGGCCGACCAGTCGCGCGCGCCCAGCCTGGCGTTGCTGCCGCTGATGACGCTATGGGCGAACATGCACAGCAGCTTCACGCTCGGCCTCGGCCTCGCCGGGGTCTTCGCCGCCGAGGCGCTCCTCGCCGCGCGCACTTGGCCCGAGCGCCTGAATGCGGCGAGAGGCTGGGGGGTCTTCGGCCTGCTTGCGCTTGCCGCCGGCATGCTGACCCCTCTCGCCCTGGACGGCGTGCTCTTCACGTTCCGCACCATGGGCGAGCGCTACATGCTCTCCACCATCGGCGAATGGCGATCGCCCGATTTCCAGAGCCTGTGGTACGTCGAGCTCTGGCTGCTGATCGTGATCGGCGCGGCCCTGCTCGGCGGCATCCGGCTGCCGCCCGTGCGCGCCGTTCTGGTCCTGATGCTCTTCTACATGATGCTGCGCCACGGTCGCTATTTCGTGATGCTCGCCATGCTGTTGCCGCTCATCGCGGCCGGAGCGCTGGCCCGGCGCGTCGAGCGGCGCGCGGCGGCGCAAGACGTGGCGGCGCTGGACCGCCTCTTGCTACGGCTGGCTGGGCCTGCACCCCCCGGCGCCGTCGCCGCGACGGCCTCTTCGCTTGCCGCGGCGAGCCTGCTCATGTCCGCCGTGAGCGTGCTGGAACCCTCGCCGAGAATTGCCCCCCGCGCGGCGCTGGAAGCGGTCAGCGCGAGCGGCATCTCGGGGCGGGTCTTCAATCATTACGATTATGGCGGCTTCCTGATCTTCGCCGGCATTCCGGTCTTCGTCGACGGGCGCACGCCGATCTACGGCGACGAGTTCCTGCGCGACACGTTCTCGGCCACTTCCCTGGCGAACCCCGACCGATTGCCGCAGATTCTCGAGGAATGGGACATCGCCTGGACCTTGCTGCCGGCGCGCGCGCCGGCGGCGGCTTATCTCGACCAGCTAGGCGGCTGGCGACGGCTTTACGCCGACGATCACGTCGTCGTCCACGCCCGCGTCCCCTAGCGCAGACGCTCGGCGAAGATCAGGTCCTCGCTCACGCGCGAGAAGCCGTGGCGGCCGTGCGAGCGGTCGATGTGCAGGCTGTATTGCCCGGGGTAGCCGAGCGATTCGAGCACCTGGGCGATGGCCGGGGCGTAGCCGCGCGCTCCATCGGGCCTGAAGCAGCACGGGTCGTAGTAGTTGAGCACCTGCAGGTGGCGCCGTCCCGCGCCCGCCGCCGCCATCACGTAGAGGTCGAGATATTCGGCGATGCGGTAGAGCGGCGGATGAATCTGCTCGAAGTCGCCCCACGAATCGAGCGGCGGCTCGCCGCGCAGGTAGAGTGGCAGGCTGCCGGCAACCGAGAAGCTGGCCTTGATGCGCGGATCGATGGCGGCATAGAGCGTCGAAGTCCAGCCGCCGCCGGACTGTCCCGCCATGGCAAAGGGCGCGCCCGGGAACAGGCGCTCCAGATGATTGACGGTGGCCAGCACGGGGTGAAGGAAGAGCTTGATCGGCGAGAAGGTCTCGTCCTCGAGCCAGGCCAGGCTGTCGTGGTCGAGACCGAGGCGGATCTCGCCGACGCCCGGCAGCGTGACCGGCTCGTTCGAGACATTGCGCCCCCGCATTGGCATCGCAAGAGCGGCTACGGTGTGGCCGAGGCCGAGCGCCCGGGCGATGATCGGCTTGCCGAGGACGAAATCGCCCCTGTGGTCTTCGTGATAGATGAATACGCCGCCGCTGGGCGCGGCCGGGTGAAACAGATACACGGTCGATGTCCGGCCGTGCTCCATGACGATCTTCAGGCGGTCGATGCGCCGCAATTCCGGCAGATCGGCGAACTCGGCGTCGACAACCCCCTCGGCCACCTCGTCGGGCAGCGCGTCGGTCGGCAGCGTATCGCGCTTCCAGATGTAGGCGACGAGCTGGTGCCGCATCGCCGCGATGGAGTCAGGCGAGCGAGCCCGCACGCGCGCGAGCACATCCTCGGCAAGCGGCGGCAGCGCATCGTCGCGGCGAAACGCCTCGCGGACACGGATCTCGAACTCATTGAGATAGTCGGGCAGGCCCCAGCGCACCGCCAGCACGCCGAAGGCGAAGGCCTCGATATGCGTGACTGCGAGCAGGAGGACAAGAAGAAGACGCTGGCGGGACCTGGCTGTCATCGGGCGAAACGCGGCAAAGGGCGGTAGCGACCGGCCAACCATGCCACCATGCGTCCGCCCTGGCGATACGCAAGGCCATACCGCCGCGCGTCGTATGCCCGTTGCATCGCCGACGCCCGGCGAAGGCACCTGCCGGAAAGCTGAAGGGGGGCCTTAGGCCCCCCTTCGCCAAGCCCGGAGACGAACGAATAGCTCAGCAGCCGGCAACGCCGGTGCCGCTGCTGATCAGGCTGCACACCTGCTGGAACACGCCGCTGATGATGCCGCCGAGGGCGAACAGGATCACCACGATCACCGCCGCGATGGCGGCGACCAGCAGGCCGTACTCAACCGCCGAGGCGCCGCTGTCGTCCGACAGAAGGGCGCGAAAGAGCTTGCTCAGGTCACGCATCGTCTTTGCTCCTATGGTCAGGGATCACCGCCCGTAAGGCTGCATTTGCAGCATCGACGGCGGCCTGGTGCCCGGATGGTGGCGCCGTCACGTTTGACACTGTATTTCGCATTGCGTCGGCGATGAGTCAAGCAAAATTTGACTTATATTTAGATTGTTCAATGTATTGGTTAATTTTATTTCGAAAGATTACCAATAATAGATAAACTTTTACCGATTGATGATTCTGTCCTGTCCCGCCTCGCGCACGTGGACGACGGCGATCTCGTCGGCATAGTGCCGGCGCCAGCCGGGCAGCGCATCGAGCACGACGAGGGCGGGAGTTCCCGGATGGAGCAGCGTCCAGCCGATATGCCAGC
>CAYTWJ010000027.1:0-15856 GCA_964442055.1 uncultured Rhodospirillaceae bacterium
TCGGCTATACCGAGGCGCTCGGCGTGCCGCGTCTCAGGGCGGCCATCGCCAAACATTACCGGCAACGCTGCGGCGTGCGCGTGCCGCCCGAGCGCGTCGTCCTCACCACCGGCTCGTCCGGCGCCTTCCTGCTTGCGTTTCTCGCCGTCTTCGACGCCGGCGACCGGGTCGCGCTGGGCGAGCCGGGCTATCCCGCCTATCGCAACATCCTGGCGGCGCTCGATGTCGAGCCGGTCATGCTGCCGGTCGGCCCGGAAACGCGCTTCCAGCCGAATGTCGGGATCGTGCGCGGCGGGCCGGGCCGTCTCGACGGGCTGCTGGTGGCCAGCCCGGCCAATCCGACCGGCACCATGCTCGACCGCGCCACGCTCGAGGCTCTCGTCGAGGATTGCCGGGCGGCGCGGCGCTGGCTGATCGTCGACGAGATCTATCACGGCATCACCTACGAGCGGCCGGCGGAAACCGTGCTGGCGCTGACCGATCAGGCGATCGTCATCAACAGTTTCTCGAAATACTTCTCGATGACCGGCTGGCGGCTGGGCTGGATGGTCGTGCCCGAGGAGTTGCTGCGGCCGATCGAGCGGCTGGCGCAGAACCTGTTCATCTCGCCGCCGAGCGTGGCGCAGGCGGCGGCGATCGCGGCCTTCGACGCCTATGACGAGCTCGACGCCAACGTCGCGCGCTATGCGCGCAACCGGGACCTGCTCCTCAACGGGCTGCCGGCGGCGGGCCTCGACCGCCTGGCGCCGGCGGACGGCGCCTTCTACATCTACGCCGACGTCTCGCGCTTCACCAACGACAGCCAGGAATTCTGCCGCCGCATGCTGCGCGAGACCGGCGTCGCCGCGACGCCGGGCATCGATTTCGACCGCGCCCGCGGCCACCTCTTCGTGCGCTTCTCCTTCGCCGGCGAAACCGCCGACATGGCCGAGGCGGCGCGCCGGTTGAAGGGTTGGCTCCGGTAGCCGTCCGCGCGGGCCGCTGAAAATCCTCGATCGCGGTGTTGGCCTCGCCCTTCGAGACCCGCCCTGCGGGCGTTGCTCAGGACGAGGCCAGATATTAGGACGAGTTTTGCCTGCCTCAGCGCCGCCACCAGCCGCGTCGCGGTGGGGCAGGGGCGGCCTCCGCTGCCTCGCCCTCCGGGCCGACGACCTTGACCACCGGCTCGGCGGCTTCCGGCGCAGGCGGCGGGGGTGCGGCAGCCTCGGCCGGGGCCGGCGCCACCGGCGGTACCGGCTCGGGCGCCGGCGGGAACTCCGGAATGGCCGGCATGGGCGGCAGCGGCTCGAGCTGCTCGGCGGTTTCGACGATTTCGCCCGTGGGCGCATAGGCCGCCTCGCCCTCGGGCGGCAGCTCCGGCTCGGCGAAGGGCACCGGCGCTTCCGGCCCGCCCTCGCGGCGCCGACGGCGCCTGCCGCCGCGCCGGCCGCGACGGCGGCGTCGGGCGAGCTCTTCGCCCTCGGCGGTCACGCCCGGCGCCGGGGCCTCGGCTTCCTCGGCCGCTTCGCCCTCGGCGGCGGCAGGTGCTTCTTCGTATTCTTCGCGGGGGATGGCGGGCCCGCGGCCTGGCTCCGCCCGCCGCAGCTCCTCCTCGCCGCCGCGCCGGCGGCGGCGGCGGCGGCGCCGACGGCGCCCGCCTTCGCCCGCCGGTGCAGCCTCCGGCAGAGCCGGCGCCGCTTCGGCCTCGGCGGCCTCCTCGGCGATCTCCTCGGCCTCTTCCTCGATTTCCTCCTCGACCTCGGCGGCGAAGGCATGCTCGGGTGTGACCGGCGGCGCGGGCGCCTTGGGCAGCGGGCGCTGGCCGGGCTCGCGCGTCTTGATCCGCTCGATGCGATACTCGGGCGGCACCAGCGAATCGTCCGCGGCGATGCTGAGGCGCATGCCGTAGCGTCGCTCGACCTCGCCGAGCGCCTCGCGCTTCTGGTTGAGCAGGTAGATCGCCACGTTCGTGGCGACGCGCACCACGATCTCGTCGCTGCGGTCGCGGATGCCTTCATCCTCGATGGCGCGCAGCACGTGCAGCGCCGTCGATTCGATCGAGCGCACATAGCCGCGGCCGTCGCAATGCGGGCAGGGTTGCGTCGAGGCCTCGAGCAGGCTCGGGCGCAGCCGCTGGCGCGACATTTCGAGCAGGCCGAAGGGCGAGATGCGCCCGACCTGGATGCGCGCCCGGTCGGCCTTCAGGCAGTCCTTGAGGCGACGCTCGACGTTGCGGGCGTTGCGCGTCTCCTCCATGTCGATGAAGTCGATGACGATCAGCCCGGCAAGGTCGCGCAGGCGCAGCTGGCGGGCGATCTCCTCGGCGGCCTCGAGGTTGGTCTTGTAGGCGGTTTCCTCGATATTGTGCTCGCGCGTCGATTTGCCCGAATTGACGTCGATCGAGACCAGCGCCTCGGTCGGGTTGATGACGATGTAGCCGCCCGAGCGCAGCTGCACGTTCGGGCTGTACATCGCATCGAGCTGGCTTTCGACCTGGTAGCGGTGGAAGAGGGGGATGCCGTCGCGGTAGGGCTGCACCCGCTTGGCGTGCGAGGGTATCAGCATCTTCATGAAGTCCTTGGCCGCGCGGTAGCCCTCCTCGCCTTCGACCAGGACCTCGTCGATGTCCTTGTTGTAGAGGTCGCGGATGGCGCGCTTGATCAGGTTGGCCTCCTCGTAGACGAGGCAGGGCGCGGTCGAGCGCAAGGTCAGCTCGCGGATGTTGTCCCAGGTGCGCAGCAGGAACTCGAAATCGCGCTTGATCTCGGCCTTGGAGCGCTCCATGCCGGCGGTGCGCACGATCACGCCCATCCCCCCGGGTACTTCGAGGTCGGTGGCGATCGACTTCAGCCGTTTGCGGTCGGCGTGCGAGACGATCTTGCGGCTGATGCCGCCGCCGCGGGCGGTGTTGGGCATCAGCACGCAATAGCGGCCGGCGAGCGACAGAAAGGTGGTAAGCGCAGCGCCCTTGGTACCGCGCTCCTCTTTGACCACCTGGACGAGGAGGATCTGGCGGCGCTTGATGACCTCCTGGATCTTGTACTGGCGCATCGACGTCCGCCGCGGGCGCTGCACTTCGTCAAGCGCATCGCCGCCGACCGAGACCACGTCGCGCCGCTCGCCATTGCCGCCGCCGTTGCCGTTTTCGTCGGCGGACGGCTCGGTCGCGGCCGGCAGCTCGCCGGCTCCCTCCTCGCCACCGCCGGCATTTTCGCCGACCGGCGCGCCGGCCAGCGTCTCGGCGCCGGCACCCGTTGCCTCGGCAAGCGCCCGCTCGCCGGCGCCTTCGCCGCCGCCCGGCTCCTCGGCCGCGGGCCACGGCTCGGTGACGACGGTCTCGACCGCTTCAGCCTCCGCCGTCGGCTCGACCGCGGCCTCGCCGGCCTCCTCGGCCGCTTCCTCGGCGGCGGCCTTGGCTTCCTCCTCGGCGGCGGCCTTGGCGTCCTCTTCGGCTTGGCGCGCCAGCAGCGCGCGCCGGTCGGCGACCGGAATCTGGTAGTAGTCGGGGTGGATTTCGTTGAAGGCGAGGAAACCGTGGCGGTTGCCGCCGTAATCGACGAAAGCCGCCTGCAACGACGGCTCTACCCGGGTGACCTTGGCGAGATAGATGTTGCCCTTCAGGACCCGCTTGATCGAGGTCTCGAAATCGAACTCTTCGAGACGCGTTCCTTTGACGACCACGACCCGCGTTTCCTCGGGATGCGTGGCGTCGATCAGCATGCGCGTGGCCATGCGATGACGACTCCGACGACGGACCGGGACCACCTGCGAATAAAAGGCGGCGGTCCGCCATTGGTCTGGTCGAAGCCGGCGCGGTCGCCGTCAACCCGCCAAAACGGCGACCCGGGCTTGGCCGCGGGCGCGTGGGCGGGGACTATCTCGACCGTCGCACCCCGCGCCGAACACGGTGCGGGCAGCTTCGGGTTTCATGACACCGCGTTGTCTTGAGCCCCTTGGGCGCCGGCTGCCTCTCCGCCGGGCGCGGCGCGTAGCACGCGCTTGGCCGCAACGGTAGCTCGGCACCGCGAGAGCCGGCCCGACCTGTCCGACAGGGGGGCCTGACCGCGGGTATTCGCGAGGCGCATCTTAACGGTGATGTTGCGAAAGTAACAATACGTTTCTCTTTTTGCCACGCGACCGGATTCTGACCGGTTGCCGGGATGGTCTCGCGCGGTATATAAAGATAGAAACGTAACCAATTGAAATGATGAGAATACTTCTCGCCATCTTCTTGCTGCTCGGGACCGCGACGGCGGCGGTGGCGGCGCAAGCACTCGGCGCGCGCACCGGCGAGCATGGCGACCGCACCCGCTTCGTCATCGACCTGTCGGCGGAAGTCGAGTTCAGGGTCTTTCTGCTGCCCGACCCCTATCGCGCTGTGATCGATTTCCCCGAGCTCGACTGGGCGGGCGATGGCGCCGCCGGCCCCGCGGGCCCCCGCCGCGGCCTGGTCGAAGGCTACCGCTTCGGCCTCTTCCAGGCCGGCACCTCGCGCGTCGTGCTCGATCTCGCCGGTCCGGCGCAGGTTGCCGATGCCTTCCTGTTGGCGCCGCGCGATGGCGTCCCCCACTGGCGTTTCGTGCTCGACCTCGCGCCGAGCGAGCGCGCGGCCTTCCTGCGTGCGGCGGACAAGGGGCAGGCGGCGCGCCCCGCGGCGCTGGCGGCGGCCCGCCCGCCGCCCAAGCCGGCCGAGGACCGCCGCCCGCTCGTGGTCATCGATCCCGGCCATGGCGGGGTCGATCCCGGCGCAATCGGCGCCGGCGGCCGTTACGAGAAGGATTTGGTGCTGGCGCTCGCGCGTGACCTACGCGAGCGGCTGGCGGCGAGCGGCCGCTACCGCGTCATGCTGACCCGCGAGCGCGACGTCTTCCTGTCGCTGGCCGAGCGGGTCGAGTTCGCACGCGCGCGCGCCGCCGACCTGTTCCTGTCGATCCACGCCGACAGCCTGCACGATCCGTCGATCAGCGGCGCCACGGTCTATACGCTCTCGGAAAAGGCCTCCGACAGCGCCAGCGAGCTGCTGGCGCAGCGCGAGAACCGCGCCGACCTCATCGCCGGCGTCGATCTGAGCGCCGAGAGCGACGAGGTTTCGGCGATTCTCATCGACCTCGCCCAGCGCGAAACGATGAACCACTCGGCCCGGCTGGCCCAGTCGGTCGTGCAGAGCTTCGACGGCCAGGTCGAGATGCTGAGGAAGCCGCACCGCTTCGCCGGCTTCCGCGTGCTCAAGGCGCCGGACGTGCCCTCGATCCTGCTCGAAGTCGGCTATCTGTCGAACCCGGCCGACGAGGCGCGCATCGGCTCGGCCCGCGGGCGCGACCGCCTGGCGCGGGCGCTGGCCGGCGCCATCGACCGCTATTTCGAGGCGCGGCCCCGCGCCCAGTTGGGGAACTGATTGAACCGGCGGCGAATTCCCGGCCATCGCCGACCGGCGGCACGCGCGACGCGAACAGGCATGGCCTTGGACACGTCTGGCGTCACAAGCGCGCCATATTTCACGCTATGCTAACCATCGTCCGTTAAGAACGGTCTTCCGTTTCTCCGCCGAAGGCATCATGCGCTGGCTTCGCTTCCTCGCCGGGCTCCTCGTCCTCGCCGTTCTGCTCGGGGCGGCG
The DNA here is from genome assembly GCA_964442055.1 of uncultured Rhodospirillaceae bacterium. GTDB lineage: Bacteria > Pseudomonadota > Alphaproteobacteria > Ferrovibrionales > Ferrovibrionaceae > CAYTWJ01. The sequence continues at coordinate 5,595 of CAYTWJ010000027.1, forward strand.
GGCGCGGGTGCAGGCCTCTACCTGCTGTGGCATTTCGGCCGCGACGTGCCCGACTACCAGCAGCTCGCCGACTATCAGCCGCCGGTCACCACCCGGGTGCATGCCGGCAACGGCCAGCTGATCGCCGAATTTGCCCGCGAACGGCGGCTGTTCGTGCCGGTCGAGGCGATGCCCAAGCTGGTCGTCGACGCCTTTCTCTCGGCCGAGGACAAGAATTTCTTCGAGCATCCCGGCATCGACATTTTCGGCATCTTCCGCGCCGCGCTGCAGAACCTGGGCAGCGTCGGCCAGAACCGGCGCCCGGTCGGCGCCTCGACCATCACCCAGCAGGTGGCGAAGAACTTCCTGCTGTCGAGCGAAGTGTCGCTGGAGCGCAAGCTGAAGGAGGCGATTCTCGCCTTCCGCATCGAGCGCGCCTTCAGCAAGGAGAAGATCCTCGAGCTCTACCTGAACGAGATCTATCTCGGCGGCGGCGCCTACGGCGTCGCCTCGGCGGCGCTGCTCTATTTCGACAAGTCGCTCGACGAGCTCACCGTCGCCGAGGCGGCCTATCTCGCCGCCCTGCCCAAGGCGCCCAACAACTATCACCCGACCCGCTTTCCCGAGCGCGCCAAGGCGCGACGCGACTGGGTCATCGACCGCATGTTCGAGGACGGCCACCTCACCGTCGCCGAGGCGCGCGAGGCGCAGGCGACGGCGCTGGTCGCGCGCAGCCGGCGCGAGGTGACGACGGCGGCGCGCGGCGACTGGTTTGCCGAGGAGGTGCGGCGCGAGCTCGCCCAGCGCTACGGCGAACGCGGCCTCTACGAGGGCGGCCTGTCGGTGCGCGCGACAATGGACCCGCGGCTGCAGGCGATCGGCGAGCGCGCGCTGCGCGACGGGCTCGCCGCCTACGACCGGCGCCACGGCTGGCGCGGCCCGCTGGCGCGCATCGAGCCGGGCGAGGGCTGGCGCGAGCGCCTGGCCGACTTGCCGCCGAGCCCGGGCGTGACCGAGCCGTGGCAGCGCGCCGTCGCCCTCAAGGTCGACGACGACGGCGCGCAGATCGGTCTCATCGACGGCAGCACCGGCCGGCTGCCCTTCGCCGAGATGCGCTGGGCCCGGCAGCGCCTGCACGACCAGGGCTACGGCGCGGTGCCGCGCCGGGCGCAGGACGTGGTCCAGCCCGGCGACGTGATCGCGGTCGAGGCGGCGGGCGAAGGCGACAAGCGACTCTGGGCGTTGCGCCAGGTTCCCGATATCGGCGGCGCGGTGGTGGCGATGGACCCGCATACCGGCCGGATGCTGGCGCTGGTCGGCGGCTGGGACTTCAAGGCCAACCAGTTCAACCGCGCCACCCAGGCGCTGCGCCAGCCCGGCTCGGCCTTCAAGCCCTTCGTCTACGCCGCCGCGCTCGATCACGGCTTCACCCCGGCGAGCCTGGTGCTCGATGCGCCCTTCGTGCTCGACCAGGGGCCGGGGCTCGGCAAGTGGAAGCCGAGCAACTATTCCAACGAGTTCTATGGCCCCTCGACGCTGCGCGTCGGGGTCGAGAAGTCGCGCAACCTGATGACCGTGCGCCTCGCCCAGGCGATCGGCATGGAGGCGGTAGTGGACTCCGCCCGCCGCTTCGGCATCGCCGACAACATGCCGCCGGTGCTGTCGATGGCGCTGGGCTCGATCGAGACCACGCTGGTCAAGCTCACCACCGCCTATGCCGAGCTGGTCAACGGCGGCAAGCGCATCACGCCGACCCTGATCGACCGGGTGCAGGACCGCACCGGCAAGACCGTGTTCCGCCACGATACCCGGCCCTGTCCGGGCTGCGCCGCCGAAGCCTGGGAGGGCCAGGAGGAGCCGGTCATCCCCGACACCCGGCCGCAGGTGATCCCGGCCGCCACCGCCTACCAGATGGTGTCGATCCTGCAGGGCGTGGTCGAGCGCGGCACCGGCGTGCGCATCCGCGAGCTCGGCCGGCCGCTCGCCGGCAAGACCGGCACCACCAACGACAGCTTCGACGCCTGGTTCCTCGGCTTCAGCCCCGACCTGGTGGTCGGCGTCTTCATGGGCTTCGACAATCCGCGCACGCTGGGCGCGCGCGAGACCGGGGCCTCGGTGGCCGTGCCGGTGTTCAAGGACTTCATGGCGGAGGCGCTGGCCGGCCAGCCGCCGGTGCCCTTCCGCGTGCCGCCGGGGGTGCGGCTGGTCCGCGTCCAGGCCGAGACCGGGCTGCCGGCGCGGCCGGGCGACCGCAACGTCATCCTCGAGGCCTTCAAGCCGGGCACCGAGCCGAGCGGCCAGCGCACCGTGCTCGACGGCTCGGCCGGGATCGAGACCATCGGCGGCGCCGGCGGCAGCGTCGGCGCCGCGCCGACCGCCGGCACCGGCGGGCTCTACTGAGTTTGGCTGCTGGAGAACCTTTCCACTCACCCTCGCACTTCGACGAGCTCCGTACGAGGGTGGGCAAATTCAAAGACTTGGCCTCACCCTGAGCCCGTCGAAGGGTGAGGCCAGGAACGTTATCCGACTAATTCAGCCCGCCGTCAGCCGACTTTACGCGGCGCGCCGGCGCGCCCAGAGCATGATTCCCCTATTTCGAATCCGTTCTGTCGCCGTGCGGCGCGTGCGAGCCGCGAGGCGCGCGCCGCGGCGCGATGCGGGGCCATCGGGCAAGGCGCGCCGCTGCGGGCGCCCGCCGCAGGGCGACCCGGAGGGACGGGGCCTTTTGCGCCTGGGCGGCGTCAGCCGGCTCGACCGTGGCCCCACCACGCTCTTCGCCGCCTTCCTGGCCCAGGCGCAAAATGCCTCCGTCAGAACCGGTTCCAAATAGGGGAATCATGCTCTAGCTTGCTGGCGATGAGCGATCCGCAGAAAACGCTGCTCCTCACCGGCGCCAGCCGCGGCATCGGCCATGCCACGGTCAAGCGATTCAGCGCCGCCGGCTGGCGGGTGATCACGGTGTCGCGCCACGCCTTCTCCGAGGACTGCCCGTGGGAGGGCGGCGAGGAGAATCATGTCCAGCTCGATCTTGCCGACCTCGATGGCTTGCCGGCGGCGATCGAGGGCCTGCGCCGGCGCCTGCGCGACGGCCGGCTGGACGCCTTGGTCAACAATGCCGGCATCTCGCCCAAGGGCCCCGACGGGCGCCGGCTCGGCGTACTGGAGACGCCGCTTTCGACCTGGCTGCAGGTCTACAGCGTCAATCTGCTCTCGACCGCGCTACTCGCCCGCGGCCTGTTCGAGGAGCTCAAGCGCGCGCAAGGCTCGGTGGTCAACGTCACCTCGATCGCCGGCTCGCGCGTGCATCCCTTCGCCGGCGTCGCCTACGCCACCTCGAAGGCGGCGCTGGCCGCGCTGACGCGCGAGATGGCGCACGATTTCGGCCCGCACGGCATCCGCGTCAACGCCATCGCGCCGGGGGAGATCGACACCGCGATCCTGTCGCCCGGCACCGAAGCGATCGTCCAGCGCGAGATCCCGATGCGCCGCCTCGGCAAGCCCGAGGAGGTGGCGGCGACCATCTACTTCCTGTGCACGGCGCCCTCGTCTTACGTCAACGGCGCCGAGATCCACATCAACGGCGGCCAGCACGTCTGAGCGGATGAGCGAGGCGCCACCCTTCGTCAGCTTCCGCGGCGTGCAGAAGACCTACGACGGCGAGACCCTCGTCGTCCGCGACCTCGACCTCGACATCCGCCGCGGCGAATTCCTGACCCTGCTCGGCCCGTCGGGCTCGGGCAAGACGACGACGCTGCTGATGCTGGCCGGCTTCGAGACGCCGACGGTGGGCGACATCCTGCTCGAAGGGCGTTCGCTCCCGCGCCTGCCGCCGCACCGGCGCGACATCGGCATGGTGTTCCAGAACTACGCACTCTTCCCGCACATGACGGTGGCCGAGAACGTCGCCTTCCCGCTCGTCGTGCGCAAGGTCGCCAGGGCCGAAATCGCGGCGCGCGTCGCCCGCGCGCTCGACATGGTGCAGCTCGGCGCCTTCGGCCGGCGCCGGCCGGCCGAGCTCTCGGGCGGGCAGCAGCAGCGCGTGGCGCTGGCCCGGGCGCTGGTCTTCGAGCCCAAGCTGGTGCTGATGGACGAACCGCTCGGCGCCCTCGACAAGCAGCTGCGCGAGCAGATGCAGCTCGAGATCAAGCACCTGCACGCGCGCATCGGCGTCACCGTGGTCTATGTCACCCACGACCAGTCCGAGGCCCTGACCATGTCGGACCGCATCGCCGTCTTCAACCAAGGTGCGATCCAGCAGCTCGACACGCCGGCCGATCTCTACGAGCAGCCGCGAAGCTCGTTCGTCGCCCGCTTCATCGGCGAGAACAACACGCTGCGCGGCCGCGTCGACGGACTGGCCGACGGCGTATGCCGGGTGACGCTCGACGGCGGCGGCCGCGTGCGGGCGCGCGCCGTCAATGTCGCCGGCGTCGGCGCCCGCACGGCCTTGTCGGTGCGGCCCGAGCGGGTGCGGCTCGGCGCCGGCGCGGACGACGACAACCGGCTCGGCGGCACGGTGCGCGAGATCATCTACCTCGGCGACCACGCGCGCCTGCGCCTCGCCGGCGCCGGCTGCGACGATTTCACCGTCAAGCTCGCCGCCGGCCGGCACGAGGCGCTGGCGCCCGGCGCCCAAGTCGAGATCGCCTTCGCGCCGCGCGACTGCCGGGCGCTCGACTGCGATTAGCGCCGGCCGAGCCGCGGGGCGGCGCTCGGCCCGTGTCAGGCGGGGGTTTCGCCCGCCGGAGCCTCGGCGCCCGCGCCCTCCGGAGCCGGCGCCGCGCCTTCCTCGAAGAATGCCTCGGGGACGGCGGCGCCCGCCACCTGCTGCTCGGCCTCGGCCTCGGAGCGGGCGACGTTGACGTTGACGGTCACCGCCACTTCGGGGTGCAGGCTGACGCGCACGGGGTGAATGCCCAGCGTCTTGATCGGCGCGTTGAGCATGATCTGCTGGCGCTCGACGCTGAAGCCGGCGCCGGTCACCGCCTCGGCGATGTCGCGGGCGCTGACCGAGCCGTAAAGCTGGCCGGTGTCGCCGGCCTGGCGCAGCAGGGCCACGGTCACGCCCTCGAGCTTGCCGGCGACCGCCTCGGCTTCCTTGCGCAGTTCGAGGTTGCGCGCCTCGAGCTGCTTGCGCTGCTTCTCGAAGCGGGCAAGGTTCTCCTTGCTGGCGCGCAGCGCCTTCTTCTGCGGCAGCAGGAAGTTTCGGGCATAGCCGTCCTTGACGCGGACCACGTCGCCCATCTGGCCGAGCTTCTCGACTCGTTCAAGCAGAATCACTTCCATCGCTCATCCTCCTGACGGGCCGGCACGTCCGGCGATCCGCCGCCGCAGGCCCATCGCTTGCTCCACCAAACCCAGCACGGCGACCACGGCAACCAGGCCGCCGAACAGCACCAGCGCCGCATAGGCGGCGGCGACGATCGCGCCCGGCGTCCGCGCGCGCCGGGCGAGGAAATGGATCACCGCCAGCCCTTGCAGGAAGAACGCCATGCCGGCGATCGCCGCGATCGTCAGCCCGACATAGCCTAGCGGGTCGGGCAGGAAAGCCAGCACCACGCCGCCGCCCAGCGCGCCCAGCATGACCGCTGGCAATTCCAGCGCGGCCATGTCGGGCGAGGGCCGCAGGTTGCGGCCGAAGCGCGCCGCCAGGCCCTGCGCCAGCGCGCCGTTGACGACCATCATCAGCATCCAGCTCATCGCCGTCAGCGTCGGCAGGAGGCGCGCCAGGCGCTCCGCCGCGGCCTCGATCGCACCCGGCTCGCCGCCCGGATTCATCTCGCGCAGCATCTCGACGAGGGCGGGCTTGAGCAGGTCCGGCATGCCGTCCCTGGCGCCGGCGGCGAGAGCCGCGATCAGGAACACCGCGGCGGCGGTGGCCGACAGCCAGGCGACCAGCAGGCCGGGCGGGTACCACTCGATCGTCCCGTCCGGCGCCGACCGCGACAGCAGCGCCTGGCGCACCAGGATCACCACCGGCGCGGCAAAGGCGACCAGATAGGAGAGGCCGGCCAGCAGGCCGACCAACGCGCTGGCCGCCGTGCCGGCGAGGCCGGCGATCAGCGCCGCCGGCATGCCGTAGGCGAGACCGGCATAGAACAGCGGCAGCGGCGCGAGATAAGCCAGGATCACGCCGCCGAACGATCCCATCAGGACGAGCAGCAGCAACGACGCGCTCAACGCGCCGGCCGCTACGCCGATGGCGACGATCCGCATCATGGGCCGCGCCGATCCGCCTGCCGCCCGCGACCGCGGGCTACTTCACGAGATAGGGCAGCAGCGCCAGATGCCGGGCGCGCTTGATCGCCTGGGCGAGCTCGCGCTGCTTCTTGGCCGACACGGCGGTGATGCGGCTGGGGACGATCTTGCCGCGCTCGGAGATGAAGCGCGAGAGCAGCTTGACGTCCTTGTAATCGATCTTCGGCGCATTCTCGCCCGAGAACGGGCAGGTCTTGCGCCGGCGGAAGAACGGGCGACGGCCGCCACCGGCCGGACGCCCCTCGGCGGGGCTCATGGGTTACCTCCTTCGGAAGTGCGGCCGCGCTCCTCGTCGCGCTCGCGCGGCCGACGCTCGCGCTCGCCGCGTTCGCCGCGCTCGCCGCGGCCGCGCTCGTCGCGGCTGCGGCTCTGCAGCAAGGCCGACGGGCCGGCCTCCAGCTCCTCGACGCGCACCGAGAGATAGCGCAGCACGTCCTCGTTGAGGCGCTGGTTGCGCTCGAGCTCGGCCAGCGCCGCGGGCGGCGCGTCGACGTTGAGGAGCACGTAGTGCCCCTTGCGGTTCTTCTTGATCCGGTAGGTGAGGGAGCGCAGCCCCCAGGTCTCGGTCTTGGTCACCGACCCGCCGTTCGCCGCGACGATGTCGGCGAACTGCTGTGCCAGGGCTTCCACCTGCTGGGTGGAAACATCCTGACGCGCGATGAACACGTTCTCGTAGAACGGCATCGTAGCCTTCTCCTTCTGGCTGTTCGCGGCCCGGGGCCCCGAGCCGGCCCCTGGCGAGGGCCGAGACTTGCGGCGATCCGGGCCTAGCCGGCCCCCAGGGACCGGCAAGGAGTTATGGAGCGCGCGAATATACACGCTTCCCTTCGGCGCGCAAGCGCACCGTTTTCCCGATTTGTTCCCGCCGCGCCGGGCGGTCCCCGCCTTGACAGGGGGGCGGCAAGGGCTATGACTGACGCCGCTTTTTCTTAGGGGTCGCAGCGCATGAGCCGTGCTTTCGTCTTTCCCGGCCAGGGCAGCCAGGCCGTCGGCATGGGTCGCGAGCTCGCCGCCGCTTTTCCCGCGGCCCGCCATGTCTTCGAGGAGGTCGACGAGGCACTCCAGCAGGGCCTGAGCCGGCTGATGTTCGAAGGCCCCGAGGCCGAGCTGACACTGACCGAGAACGCCCAGCCGGCCCTGATGGCGGTCAGCGTCGCCGTTGCCCGGGTGGTCGAGGGCGAGGGCCGCTTTGCCCTGGCCGAGCGCGGCGCCTTCGTCGCCGGGCATTCGCTCGGCGAGTATTCGGCGCTGGCGGCCGCCGGCGCCCTGTCGCTTGCCGACACCGCGCGGCTTCTCAAGCGGCGCGGCCAGGCCATGCAGAAGGCGGTCCCCGTCGGGGTCGGCGCCATGGCGGCCTTGCTCGGCCTCGATCTGGCGATCGCGCAGGAGGTGGCGGCCGAGGCGGCCCAGGGCGAGGTCTGCGCCGCCGCCAACGACAACGCGCCCGGCCAGGTGGTCGTCTCCGGCCACCGCACGGCGGTCGAGCGCGCGGTCGAGCTGGCCAGGGCGAAGGGCGGCAGGCGCGCCATCATGCTGCCGGTGAGCGCCCCCTTTCACTGCGCGCTGATGCAGCCGGCGGCCGACGAGATGGCCGCGGCGCTGGCCGGCATCGCCATCCTGCCGCCGCGCCTGCCGCTAGTGGCGAATGTGACGGCGCGCGCCGAATCCGACCCCGAAACCATCCGCCGCCTGCTGGTCGCCCAGGTCACTGGGCTGGTGCGCTGGCGCGAGAGCATGCTCTGGCTCAAGGAGCAGGGGGTCGGCTCGCTGGTCGAGCTCGGCGCCGGCAAGGTGCTTTCGACCCTAGCGCGGCGCATCGACAAGGATCTCGGCGGCGTCGCCGTGGGCACGCCGGCCGAGGTCGAGGCGTTCCTCAAGACGCTCTGAACGGGAAAACGCGGGAGGCGATCATGTTCGACTTGACCGGCAAATACGCCTTGGTGACCGGCGCCTCGGGCGGCATCGGCGGCGCCATCGCCGAGGCGCTGCACGCGCAAGGCGCGACGGTGGCGCTCTCGGGCACGCGCCGCGAGGCGCTGGCGGCGCTGGCAGCGCGGCTCGCGGCGCGAGTTCATGTCGTGCCCTGCAACCTGGCGGTGCCGGACGAGGTCGAGAAGCTGATCGGCGACGCCGAGGCGGCGATGGGCCAGGTCGACATCCTGGTCAACAATGCCGGCATCACCCGCGACGGCTTGGCGCTGCGCATGAAGGACGCCGACTGGCAGACCGTGCTCGACGTCGATCTGACCGCCGCCTTCCGGCTGATCCGCGCCGGCCTGCGCGGGATGATGAAGCGGCGCTGGGGGCGGATCGTGAACATCACCTCGGTGGTCGGGGTGACCGGCAATCCCGGCCAGGCCAACTATGCCGCGGCCAAGGCCGGGCTGATCGGCATGTCGAAGGCGCTGGCCCAGGAAGTCGCCTCGCGCGCCATCACGGTCAATTGCGTGGCTCCGGGCTTCATCACCACGGCGATGACCGATGCGCTCGACGAGAAGCAGCGCGAGGCGCTGTCCGGCCGCATCCCGGCCGGCCGCTTCGGGGCGCCGGCCGATATCGGCGCGGCGGTGGCTTTCCTGGCCAGCGGCGAGGCCGGCTACGTCACCGGCCAGACCTTGCACGTCAACGGCGGAATGGCCATGATCTGAGCGCCGTTGCCGCCCGGTCGCGCGCCTTTGCAACGGTGGTAAACTGTGTTATCTAGCGCCACTTTTCGCGTCCCGGGCGGCCCACGCCGCGGCCGGGCAGCCGAGAGCACGAACCGATCCAGCAGCGACAAGCGACAAGGAACAAAGGCATGAGTGACATCGCCGCGCGCGTGAAGAAGATCGTCGTCGAGCACCTGGGGGTGGACGAGGACAAGGTCAGCGAGCAGGCCAGCTTCATCGACGACCTCGGCGCCGACAGCCTGGACACGGTCGAGCTGGTGATGGCGTTCGAGGAGGAGTTCGGCGTCGAGATCCCCGACGACATCGCCGAGAAGATCCTCACCGTCAAGGACGCCATCGACTACATCAAGGAACACGCCGGCTGACGACGGCGCGTGCAAGCGAATCGCCGGCCATGCGGCGCGTCGTCGTCACCGGTCTGGGCCTGGTCACGCCTCTGGCTTGCGGCGTCAAGGCCACCTGGCAGCGGCTCCTCGCCGGCGAATCGGGTGCGCGGCCGATCAGCCGTTTCGACCCCAAGGACATGCCGGCCAAGATCGCCGCCGAGATTCCGCTCGGCGACGACCGGGCCGATGCGTTCCGTGCCGACGAGTGGATGGACCCGAAGGAGCGCCGCCGGGTCGACGACTTCATCCTCTACGCCATGGGCGCGGCGTCCCAGGCGATCGAGGACAGCGGCTGGAAGCCCGCAACCGAGGAGCAGCGCTGCCGCACCGGCGTGCTGATCGGCTCGGGAATCGGCGGCCTTCCCGGCATCGAGGAAGCGGCGATCACGCTCAAGGAGAAAGGGCCGCGCCGCATCAGCCCGTTCTTCGTGCCCGGGCGCCTGATCAACCTCGCCTCGGGCCACGTCTCGATCAAGTACGGGCTGAAAGGCCCCAACCATTCCGTGGTCACCGCCTGCTCGACCGGCGCGCACGCCATCGGCGACGCGGCGCGGCTGATCATGTGGGACGACGCCGACGTGATGGTCGCCGGCGGCGCCGAGGCGGCGATCAGCCCGCTCGGCATCGCCGGCTTCTGCGCCGCGCGCACGCTGTCGACCGGCTTCAATGACCGACCCGCCGAGGCCTCGCGCCCGTGGGACCAGGACCGCGACGGCTTCGTCATGGGCGAGGGCGCCGGGGCGGTGGTGCTCGAGGAGCTCGAGCACGCGCGCCGGCGCGGCGCCACGATCTATGCCGAGGTGGTCGGCTACGGCCTCTCCGGCGACGCCTACCATATCACCGCGCCGGCCGAGGACGGCGACGGCGCCTATCGCTGCATGCAGGCGGCGCTCAAGCGCGCCCGCCTCAACCCCGACGACATCGACTACGTCAACGCCCACGGCACCTCGACCCCGCTCGGCGACGAGAT
>CAYTWJ010000028.1:0-12036 GCA_964442055.1 uncultured Rhodospirillaceae bacterium
GCCGTGGCGAAGGCGTGCGGCAGGTCGAGCGAGCGCCCCGGCCGCTCGTCGGGCAGCGGCGGCGGCCGCCGATGGCTCAGCAGCATGCGGGCGCCGAGAACGGCCAGAAACGCGCCGCCGGCGAGGCGGAAGGCGACGGCATGGCTGAGCAGCCAGCCCGAAACCAGTGTGACGCCGAAGGCGGCGACCGCGCCGTAGAACGTATCGGCCAACGTCGCGCCGAAGCCCGAGGCCAGGCCGGCCAGCCGGCCGAAAACCAGGGTGCGGCGGACGCACAGCACCCCGATGGGGCCGGCCGGCGCGGCGATGACGAAGCCGACGGCCAGACCCTTCAGAAACAGCGTGAACCCTTCCATTCTTTGATCCGCGACCGCTGCCGGCCCGCGCCGACTCGGCACGACCCGAGCCGACCGCATAGCATGACGGGTCGCCCGGGGCTACTTTGTCGCGCGATCCGGCGGGGCCGGGGCGTGACTTCGCGGCCGGTGGCCCTAGATTTCGCGGCATGGCGGAGGCGCCAATGTCCGGCAACGTGCACGCTCCCGAGATCGATCTGCCGGGCCTCGAATGGCTCAATGTCGAGCGCCCGCTGTCGCTCGCCGCCCTGCGCGGCAAGCTGGTGATCCTCGACTTCTGGACGTTCTGCTGCATCAACTGCATGCACGTCCTGCCGACGCTGCGCCGGGTCGAGGATGCCTTCCCGACCGAGCTCGCGGTGATCGGCGTGCATTCGCCCAAATTCGCCGCCGAACGCGATGCCGCCAATGTCCGCGTGGCAATCGCGCGCTACGGCATCCGCCACCCGGTGGTGCACGATCCGGAATTCCGCCTCTGGCGCGCCTATGCGGTCCGCGCTTGGCCGACCCTGGTCTTTGTCGCCCCGGACGGGACGGTGCTCGGCCAGCATGCCGGCGAACCGGATCCCGAGGCGCTGCTCGCTGGGGTCGGCGAGTTCCTCGGCCAGGCCCGCGCCGCGGGCGCCTTGCGGCCGGCGCCGCTGGCGCTTGCACCGGCGGCCCCCGGCACGGGGCGGCTGGCCTTTCCAGGCAAGATCAAAGCCTGGCGTCGCAATGGCGCGACACGATGGGTGATCGCCGATTCAGGCCACCACCAGATTGTCGTCGTCGACGAGAGGGGCGCCGAGATTGCCCGCATCGGCGCGGGCGCGGGGGGCCGCAACGACGGGCCGCTCGCCGAGGCGCGTTTCGATGGCCCGCAGGGGCTCGTCGCCGAGGGCGACGTCATCTATGTCGCCGACACCGGCAATCACGCGATCCGCAAGGTCGACCTTGCCGCCGGGCAGGTCGCCACCTTGGCCGGGACCGGCCGGCGCGGCCCGGCGCTGGGGCACCCGGCGCCGGCGGTGGCCGCGGCCCTCGCCTCGCCCTGGGACCTGGCGCTCGACGGGCACCGGCTCTACTTCGCCAACGCCGGCACCCACCAGCTCGGCCAGCTCGACCTCGCCGCCGGCACCGTGGCGGCGCTGGCCGGCGATTCCGGCGAAGCGATCGAGGACGGCCCCGCACTCGCCGCGCGGCTCGCCCAGCCGTCGGGCCTCGCGCTCGACGCTGGCGCGCGGCAGCTTTATTTCGTCGACAGCGAGACTTCGGCGGTGCGCGAGCTCGACCTCGACGCGGGCCGCGTGCGCACCCTGGTCGGCCACGGCCTGTTCGATTTCGGCCATCGAAACGGCGCTTTCGGCGAGGCGCGCCTGCAGCACCCGCTCGGCATCGACTGGGCGCCGGTCGAAGGCACGCCGGGCCGGCTCTATGTCGCCGACAGCTATAACGGCCGCGTGCGTGCCGTCGATCTCGCGGCGCAGCGCATCGACGACGTGGACGGCGAGGGTTTCGTCTGCGCCGACCCGGTCTGCCTGCCGGCGGGCGAGCCGGCCGGTGTCGCGGTCGCCGGGCTGCAACGCCTGCTGGTCGCCGACACCAACAACCATCGCGTCCTCGAATACGACCTCGTCGGCCGGAGCTATCGCACCTGGTTCGCCTGATCTGGCCGCGCTGTCATAGAACCGCAACACAGCGCTCATAAAGTCCGGCCGTTCGCAGTTCCACGACAGCTCGGAGACCTCGCATGTTCGGCTACGGCAAACTCACCCTCATCGCTGCGGCGCTGGCGCTGGCCGCCTGCGCGCAGACCGGAGGCGCCACGGCCTCGAAGTACGACAAGGCCGGCTTCACCACCGAGGTGCAGGACAACCGGCTCTGGGTGTTCCGCACCGGTTCCAAGGAGTACGCCGAATTCAAGAAACACGGCGAGCTGACCAAGATGGTCACCCGCATCGGCGCCGGCCCGAACGGCATGACCGTCCGCGCCGGCGATGCGGCGACGATCGACGCCTACCTCGCGGCGAAGTAGAAGTAACCGGCGAATGATCGGCGGGCGGCCGCGGCCGCCCGCTCACCGCCACCGTTCGAGAACGAGCGCGATGGCAATCGCCTCGGCCAGTGCAATCGCAGCCCAGAAAACCAGCTCGACCGCGACCAGCGCCGCCGGCTCGCCGAACAGGTTGACCGGCGTGAAGAACTCCCAGAAGGCATAGACGACGACAAAGAGCACCGCGGCGAAGCGCAGCGCGCGCGCCCCGATGCCGGCCGGCCAGCCCGGCGCCAGGCGCGCATAGAGCCAGGCGTGGGCGACGGCGAACGCGAGCAGACCGAGCACGACCGGCGCCGGGTCGGCGACGACCCGGGGCAGCGGCTCGAGCGCGGTCCATACCGCGATCAGCTTGGCGCTCTGCCGCGCCGGGTCGAGCAGCAGGCCGCCGCCGTTCCAGCCGAAGCCGACGGCGCGGAAAGTCAGCAGCATCGCGAGATTCAGCGCCAGGCCGCCGGCGAGGCCGGCGAGCAGCAGGCGGCCGCGCCGCGGCCGGGCAACCTGCGACGCGGCAATGTCAGCCATGAGCGAAACGTTCCTCGAGGCGATCGAGCGAGCTCGACCAGCCGCCGGCATGTGCATCGCGCGCAGCCACGCTCGGCAGGCGCTCGTGGGTGACGATCAGCTCGGTCGCGCCGCCGAGATCGCGGAACTCGAGCGTGACCAGCATCTCGACCCCGGCATTGTCGCCCTGTTCCCAGACCCAGGTATAGACCATCCTCTCCGGCGGGCGCAGCTCCACGAAGGCCCCGCTCAGCACGTAGCTGTTGCCTTCGGGCGAGAGCATGTGCAGCCGGTAGCGGCCGCCGGGCCGCGCGTCGAGCTCGGCCTCGGGCAAGGAAAAGCCCTTGGGACCCCACCATTGCTTCAGCTGCTTGACATCGGTGAAGGCACCAAAGACGCGCTCGCGGGCTGCGCGGAAGGTGCGGCTCAGGCGCAGCACGCTGTCACTGGTGGCGGCGGCTACGGCGGGGTCTGGCATGGGCGCTCTCCCTGGGCTGGTCGTGGGCGAGGAATTCGGCAAGCCGGTCGAATTGCTCGTCCCAGAACTGGCGGTATCGCTCGATCCAGTTCGCCGCCTCGCGCATCGGTCCCGGCTCGAGGCGGCAGCGGTGCTCGCGGCCGACGCGGGTGCGCGCGAGCAGCCCCGCCCCTTCGAGCACCTTGAGATGCTTCGAGATCGCCGGTAGCGACATCGCGAAGGGACGCGCGAGATCGCCGACCGTCGCCTCGCCGGCGGCGAGGCGGGCCAGGATGGCGCGCCGCGTCGGATCGGCGAGCGCGGCGAAGGTGCGGTCGAGAAGCTCCGGCTCATACTTAACCATACGGTTAAGTATACCGCGTGGCGCGGCCGGCGCAAGTGGCGTGTTGCCCTCAGCCCGGCAACACCGCGACGCCGGCGAAGTAGGGATGCAGCAGGATCAGTGCGACGTAGATGACGACGGCCAGGCCGAGGCGCCACCAGCCGATCTCGGCGAAGACGAAGCGGTTGCGGCCGGCGACGATGGCCGCGAAGGGCAGGCGCGAGGTAGCCGCGGCGAATTGCTGCCACTTGGCGGGGTCGGCGGCGGCGCGTTTGCGGTCGATCGAAGCCATGCCGTTGAGGGCGACCACCAGGATCGCGACGAACAGGAACAGCCCGGCGACGTCGCCGTTGGCGACGATGTGCGCCGCCGCCCACAGCGCGAAGGCCCACAGGCCCGGATGGCGCGTGACACGGAGGATTCCGATCGCCTGCCAATCCTCGAGGCGCTCCATGCCCACGGCCATCGGGCTGCGCGTGGTCATGCCGGTCGTCAGCAGGAAGACCGCGATCGGCATCACCAGCAGCGGCACGTGCGCGAGCGCGGCGCCGGGCGCCCAGAGCTCGACATAGGGCGCGCCGCCATAGGCGACGATCAGCCACACCAGGCCGATTGCGCTGAGGAGCGAGAACAGCCCGCGATAGGGCCCCTCGCCCAGCCACGCGATCAGGCTCGCCCGCAGCGGGCCGGCAACAACGGCGTGAATCAGAATCCAGAAGGCGGCGGCCAAGCCCAGCGACGTCATGGACTCCCCCGGTCAGTGATCAGGCGGCGCGCAGCATAGCCGCCGCCGCGCCCATTGCCAGCAGGCAGCAACAAACATCATCGAACCGCGTCAGCGCGAATGCCAGCGCAGCACCGCCCGGCCGGCCGGGGTCAGCTTGCAGACCAGCCAGTCCGGCTTGATCGGATTGGGAAACCAGGGCTCGGCCCAGCCGGCCTTGATGCAGGATTGGACCGTCTGGCCGCTGATGCGCTGGCCGGCCTCGTCGAACAAGGGCAACTTGCCGCCCGGCTGATCGACGCCACGCAACAAATAGCGCCGCTGCGCCGGCGTCGGCCGGGCCACCTTGGCTGCCGAGTCAGCCGCGCCCCCCATGGCGCAAAATCTAGCGCATGCCGGTTACGATTCCGAGTCGGATCGCGCCAGAACCCGCCCGATGAAATCCGTCATGGCGGCGAGCGTGGCCTCGGGCTGGTCGCGATGGGGGGAATGACCGCAAGCCGGCAGCATCACCGCCTCGGCGCCGGCGCCGGCCTGGCGCACGATGGCGCGCACCTGTTCGATGGTGCCGTATTCGTCGTCCTCGCCCTGGATCACCTGCAGCGGCACGGCGAGCGGGGCCAGGAACTCCTCGATGTTCCAGTGCCGGAAGCCGGGATCGAGCCAGGCGTCGTTCCAGCCGCGGAAGGCGAGATCGACATTGGCGCCGTGATAGCGCTCGAGCCGCCGGCGCAGAGGACCTTCCCGATAGGCGACTTCGGCCGCGGCGATCGAGCGCACCGAGAGGTCCTCGCAGAAGACGTGCGGCGCCTCCAGCACCAGGCCTTTGAGGCCGGGCGCCGCCGCCGAGCCGGCATAGATGATCGCGATCGAGGCGCCATCGGAATGGCCGACGAGCAGGAAATCGCGCAAGCGCGCCGCCGCCACCAGTTCGCGCAGCACCCGCCGTGCCTCGTCGTGCATGTAATCGAGCGGCCGCGGCAGCGAGCACGGATCGGAACGGCCGTAGCCGAAGCGGCTGTAGACCAGCGCGCCGCAGCCGGTCGCCGCGGCGACGCGCCGGGGGAAGTCGCGCCACAGATCGACGCAGCCGAGGCCCTCGTGCAGAAAGACGAGCGTCGGCGCCGCGTCCGGCGGCGGCCCGTGCCAGACGTATTCGAGCCGCCCGCCGGCGACCGACAGGAAGCGGACGGCAGCGCTCACTTGGCGGTCGGCGCGCGCAGCTTGAACCGCTGGATCTTGCCGGTCGCGGTCTTCGGCAGGCTGTCGACGAACTCGATCCAGCGCGGATACTTGTAGGGCGCCAGGCGATCCTTGACGAAGCCCTTGAGCTCGTCGGCAAGCTCGCTCGAGCCGCCGCCGGCGCGCAGCACGACATAGGCCTTGGGCTTGACCAGGCGATCGCCGTCCTCCTGGCCGACCACCGCCGCCTCGAGCACCTTCTCGTGCGCGAGCAGCGCCGATTCGACCTCGAACGGCGACACCCAGATGCCGCCGACCTTGAGCATGTCGTCGGAGCGGCCGGCATAGTGGTAATAGCCTTCGGCGTCGCGCTGGTACTTGTCGCCGGTGCGCGTCCATGGACCCTGGAAGGTGGCCAGGCTCTTGGCGCGGTTGTTCCAGTAGGCGATGGCGCTTGACGGCCCCTGCACCAGCAGCTCGCCGATCTCGCCGTCGGGCACCTCATGGCCGTCTTCGTCGACGATCTTCAGCCCGTAGCCCGGCACCGCCTTGCCGGTAGTGCCGTAGCGCACATCGTCGCGGCGGTTGGAGAGGAAGATGTGCAGCATCTCGGTCGAGCCGATGCCGTCGAGGATGTCGACGCCGAAGCGCTCGCGCCAGCGCCGCGCCAGGTCCTCAGGCAACGCCTCGCCGGCCGAGACGCAGATGCGCAGGCGGTTCGAGCCCTTGGAGCGGTCGAGCGCCGGATCGGCCAGGATGGCGCCATAGAGGGTCGGCACGCCATAGAAGATGTTGGGGTTGTGGGTGCGCAGCGTGCGCATGACGCTTTCCGGCGTCGGCCGCTCGGCCATCAGCACCGCCGTGGCCCCGGCATGGAGCGGAAAGGTCATCGCGTTGCCGAGGCCGTAAGCGAAGAACAGCTTGGCGGCGGAGAACACCAGATCGTTCTCGCCGACGCCGAGCACGGTGTCGCCGTAGAGCACCGCCGTGTTGACGAGGTCGCTCTGCAGGTGCATGGCCCCTTTGGGCATGCCGGTCGAGCCCGACGAATAAAGCCAGAAGGCGACATCGTCGGGGGTCGTCGCCGCCGCCTCGAGCCGGTCGCCGGCCTTGGCGAGCAGCGCCCCCAGGCTCTCGCTGCCCGCCGGCGGCGTGCCAGAGACCAGGATTTTCTCCAGGTAGGGCTGGCCGCTGATGATCGGGCGGAATTTTTCGAGCAGCGGCGCCGACACCACCAGCACCACGGCGCGGCTGTCGCGCAGCAGGAAATCGTAGTCGGCGGTGGTGAGCAGCGTGTTCACCGGGATCGGCACCGCACCCAGCTTGATCGCGCCGAAGAAGAGCGCCGGGAAATCGATGCCGTCGAGCAGGCAGAGCATGACGCGTTGCTCCATGCGCACGCCCTGCGCCTTGAGCAGGTTGCCCGCCTGGTTCACCCGCCGCGCCAGATCGGCATAGCTGTGGCGGCCCTGGTCGTCGATGAAGGCGATCTTGTCGCCGCGACCCTCGGCGAGATGGCGGTCGACGAAGTGGCTCGCCGCGTTGTAGCGGCGCGGCAGGTCCACCGGCCCCGGGTCGCCAGATCTGCTGTCCGCCATCCATCCCTCCCCGTGCTTCTTGTGCTTTCCTGCGCCCGGCGGCCGGCTACTCGGCGGCCAGCACCAGAGGCCGCAGCTTGGCCGCCCACGCCTTGGCCCAGGCTACCCCCTCCTCCTCGGGCAGGCTGTCGCCGCTTGCATTGTGCTCGAGCCGCGCTGCCAGGCTTTCGGCACCCAGCGCGGCCAGCAGTTCGTCGAACTTCTTGCCGCCGAAATTGAAGGTGTCAGCATAGGTGATGTCGCCGAGGCCGATCACTCCGTACTGCGTGCCCGCAAGGTTCGGTCGCTTCGCCTGCAGATCGGCCAGGAAGTCGCGCGCATTGTCGGGGACGTCGCCCTGGCCGTAGGTCGAAGTGCAGACGAGGAAGGCGCCCGCGCGCTCGAACACGCTGCTGCTCAAGTGGTCCATCGGCAGGACTTCGACCCTGTGGCCCATGTCCTCGAGCGTCTGCTTGACGTCGGCGGCCACCAGCTCGGCGGTTCCGGTCATCGTCCCGACCAGAATAGTGACGTCTTGTCGCGCCATGCCGCTCCTCTAACCCGCCCGCGCCAAACCGTCGCGGAGATATACTGCATAAGATTCTCGATTTCCAGCTTCAGCGCACTATAATGCATACTCGGGGCGATGCAAGAATTGCCCTGCCCGGCCGTCGAAGGAGCGGCGTGGCCCATGAGTCTGCCCGACAGCGAAGATCGCCAACGTCCTCGCCAACGGCCGGTGGCCGTTGCCCCACCGGCCACGCCCGCCGAGGCCGTCCAGTCCGGCGCGCCGCAGCCGCCGGAGGCATATCTGAAGGCGCTGGGCGAGCGCGTCCGCAACGTCCGCGCGCGTCGCGGCATGACCCGCAAGAGCCTTTCGCACCATTCCGGCGTGTCCGAGCGCTATCTGGCGCAGCTCGAAAGCGGGCACGGCAATATCTCGATCATCCTGCTGCGCCAGATCGCGCAGGCCATGGACCTGCCGTTGGCCGAGCTCGTGCGCGAGGGCCCCGAGCCGCGCGTCGAATTGACCCTGCTGGCCGAGCAACTCGCCCGCCTCGGTCCGCGGGAGCTGGCCGAGGCGCAGGCCTGGATCGGCGAGCGTTTCGGCGCGACCGCCGGCCGGCGCGGGCGCGTTGCGCTGATCGGCCTGCGCGGCGCCGGCAAGACGACGCTCGGTCGCGCCCTCGCCGAACGGCTCGGCGTCGCCTTCGTCGAGCTGGTCAACGAGATCGAGGACGAAGCGGGCATGAGCCTGAACGAGATTTTCGACCTGTCGGGCCAGCGCGCCTATCGCCGCTTCGAGCGCCGCGCGCTCGAGCGGGTGACGGCGACGATGCCGCGCGCGGTCATCGCCACCGGCGGCAGCCTGCCGACCGAGCCGGGCACGTTCGAGCATCTGCTCGCGCATTGCTACACGGTCTGGGTCAAGGCCTCGCCGGCCGAGCATATGGCACGGGTGCAGGCCCAAGGCGACATGCGGCCGATGGCCGGGAACGGCGAGGCGATGGACGACCTCAAACGCATTCTCGCGCAGCGCGACGCCCTCTACCGCCAGGCCGATGCCGTGCTCGACACCAGCGGCAAGACCCCGGCGCAGTCGCTCGAGAATCTGATGGCGCTGGTGCGCGTCGGTGAAAGCGCTGGCTGACGGGAAAAGCGCAAGCACGCGGAATAATGCTTGCAGACCCTTGTATATGAATTATATTTCCTGTTCTGGCACGGGATGGCAGCGAGCACAACGATGAACGAGATCGTGGACTTCCGCACCGAGCCGAGCCGCTACAAGCACTGGAAGGTCACCGTCGACGGCGCCGTCGCCACCCTGGCGATGGACGTCAAGGAGGACGCCGGCATCAGGCCGGGCTACGAGCTCAAGCTCAACTCCTACGATCTCGGCGTCGACATCGAGCTCTACGACGCCGTCCAGCGCTTGCGCTTCGAACATCCGGCGGTGAAGGCGGTGATCCTCACCTCGGCCAAGGAGCGCGTCTTCTGCGCCGGCGCCAACATCCGCATGCTCAGCCAGTCGAGCCACAGCTGGAAGGTGAATTTCTGCAAGTTCACCAACGAGACGCGCAACGGCATCGAGGACGCGACCGAGAACTCGAAGCAGCTCTATCTCACCGCCGTCAACGGCGCCTGCGCCGGCGGCGGCTACGAGCTGGCGCTGGCCACCGACCACATCATCATGGCCGACGACGGCAACACCGCGGTCTCGCTGCCCGAGGTGCCCCTGCTCGCCGTGCTGCCCGGCACCGGCGGGCTTACCCGCCTGGTCGACAAGCGCATGGTGCGGCGCGACCGTGCCGACTTCTTCTGCACCACCGAAGAAGGCGTGAAGGGCAAGCGCGCGGTCGACTGGCGGCTGGTCGACGAGGTGGTGCCGCGCACGCGCCTCGAGGAGCAGGCCCGCCGGCGGGCCGCCGAGCTCGCCGCGCGCTCCGACCGGCCGGCGACCGCGCAGGGCATCAGGCTGACGCCGCTCGAGCGCCGCATCGAGGGCGACACCATCGCCTACAGCCACGTGACCTGCCGGCTCGACCGCGTCAAGGGTATCGCCGAGATCAGTGTTCGTGGCCCGCAGGCGGCGCCGCCGGCGACCGCCGACGAGATCCGCGCCCTCGGCGTCGCCTTCTGGCCTCTGGCACTGGCGCGCGAGCTCGACGACCTGATCCTGCACTTGCGCATCAACGAGGACGCCGTCGGCGTCTGGGTGCTGCGCACCGAGGGCGACAGCGAGCTGGTCGAGGCGCACGACCGGGCCCTGGTGGATCATCGCAACGACTGGCTGGTGCGCGAGATCGCGCTCTATCTCAAGCGCACCTTCAAGCGCCTGGACGTCTCGTCACGCTCGCTGTTCGCCCTGATCGAGCCGGGCTCGTGCTTCGCCGGCACGCTGCTCGAGCTGGCGCTCGCCGCCGACCGGTCCTACATGCTCGCCGGCCGCCGCGAGGGCGACAACCGCCCGCCGGCGACGGTGCGGCTTGGCGAGGTCAATTTCGGCGCCTATCCCATGCCCAACGGCCTCTCGCGCCTGGCCAGCCGCTTCCTCGATGCGCCCGGCAAGGTGGATGATCTCAAGAATGAGATCGCCCGCGACCTCGACGCCGAGGCGGCCGAGGAACTCGGCCTCGTCACCTTCGCCCCCGACGACATCGACTGGCAGGACGAGGTGCGCATCGCCATCGAGGAGCGCAGCGCCTTCTCGCCCGACGCGCTGACCGGGATGGAGGCATCCTTGCGCTTCGGCGGCCCGGAGACGATGGAGAGCAAGATCTTCGGCCGCCTCACCGCCTGGCAGAACTGGATCTTCCAGCGCCCCAATGCCGTCGGCGAGGCCGGCGCCTTGAAAGTCTACGGCAGCGGACGGCGCAGCGAATTCGACCGGAGGAGAGTGTAATGGCCATCGACTACATCGAGCGCATCCCCAACAACGTCAACCTGCACGAGAACCGCCGGCTGCAGCGCGCGCTCGAGGAGTGGCAACCGAAATTCCTCGACTGGTGGCAGGACATGGGCCCGGCCGGGTTCCAGACCAGGGACGTTTACTTGCGCACCGCGGTCAGCGTCGATGCCAAGGGCTGGGCGCAGTTCGGCCACATCAAGATGCCCGACTACCGCTGGGGCATTTTCCTCGCCGAGCCCGAGGCCGATCGCAAGGTCAATTTCGGCGACCACAAGGGCGAGCCGGCCTGGCAGGAGGTGCCGGGCGAATACCGCGGCGTGCTGCGCCGCCTGATCGTCACCCAGGGCGACACCGAGCCGGCCTCGGTCGAGCAGCAGCGCCTGTTGGGCCAGACCTGCCCGTCGCTCTACGACCTGCGCAATCTCTTCCAGGTCAATGTCGAGGAGGGCCGGCACCTGTGGGCGATGGTCTATTTGCTCGACGCCTATTTCGGCCGCGACGGCCGCGAGGAGGCCGAGGCGCTGCTGCAGCGCCGCTCCGGCGATGCCGACAAGCCGCGCATCCTCGGCGCCTTCAACGAGAAGACGCCCGACTGGCTGTCGTTCTTCATGTTCACCTTCTTCACCGACCGCGACGGCAAGTACCAGCTCGCCAGCCTGGCCGAATCGGGCTTCGATCCGCTGTCGCGCTCCTGCCGCTTCATGCTGACGGAAGAGGCGCACCACATGTTCGTCGGCGAGACCGGCGTCGGCCGCGTCATCCAGCGCGCCTGCGAACTGATGCGCGAGCACAAGACCGACGACGTGCGGAAATTCGGCGCCATCGACCTCGATACCGTCCAGCGCTACCTCAACTTCCATTTCTCGGTGTCGGTCGACCTGTTCGGCTCGGAAGTCTCGACCAACGCCGCCAACTACTACACGATGGGGCTGAAGGGGCGCTTCGAGGAGACGCGCAAGGACGACGACCACCGCCTCAAGGATGCCGTCTATCCGGTGAGCGAGCTCGACGGCGATCGCATTGTCGCGCACGACGAGCCGGCGCTCACCGCGCTCAACGAGAGGCTGCGCGACGACTACATCGCCGATTGCGCCAAGGGCGTGGCGCGCTGGAACCAGGTCATCAGGCGGCAGGGCATCGACTTCGAGCTGAAGCTGCCGCACCGCGCCTTCCACCGCGCCATCGGCAACTTCGCCGAGGTCAAGGCGACGCCCGAGGGCCGCATCATCAACCAGGCGGAGTGGGACGAAAACCACCACAAGTGGCTGCCGAGCGACGCCGACCGCGCCTATGTCATCAGCCTGATGCGGCCGGTAACCGAGCGCGGCAAGTTCGCCTCGTGGATCGCGCCGCCGGCGCGCGGCATCAACAACCAGGCGGTCGACTTCGAGTACGTCCGCTTCTCCTGAGGCCGAGGGGAAACGGGGCCGCGGCGTGGCCGCCGACGCCGAG
>CAYTWJ010000028.1:12046-15783 GCA_964442055.1 uncultured Rhodospirillaceae bacterium
ACGCCGAGTGCGTCGCGTTCCTGCAATGGTGCCTGCCGCGTCTCGGCCTGCGTTGGCCCGGCTTCCGCAAGGTGCGGCGCACGGTCTGCAAGCGCGTCGCCCGCCGGGCGCGCAGCCTCGGCCTCGACGGCCTTGCTGCTTATCGCGCCCGGCTCGAGGCGGAGCCGGGCGAATGGGCGCTGCTCGACGAGCTCTGCCGCATTCCGATCTCGCGCTTTTGGCGCGACCGCGGCGTGTTCGAATGCTTGCGTGACGAGGTCCTGCCGGCCCTCGCCGCGACCGCCGATACCCGGCCCGATCGCATCCTGCGCGCCTGGAGCGCCGGCTGCGCCTCGGGCGAGGAGCCCTACTCGCTGGCGCTGGCCTGGCGTTTCGGCGCCGCGGCGCGCCTCCCTCGGCTCGGCTTCGAACTGCTTGCTACCGATGCCGACCCGGTCCTGCTCGGGCGCGCGGCGCGGGCCTGCTACCGGCCGGGCAGCCTGCGCGAGCTGCCGGCCGCAATGCGCGCCGCCTTCTCGCCCGCCGGCCCGCTCCTCTGCCTGCGGCCGGAATACGCCGCCGGCATCGCCTTCGCGCGGCAGGACCTGCGGCGCGAGATGCCGGCGGGGCCGTTCGACCTGATCCTCTGCCGCAACCTCGCCTTCACCTATTTCGACGCACCGACGCAGCGCCGCGTGCTCGCCGGCCTGCGCGCACGGCTGGTCCCCGGCGGCGCGCTGGTGCTCGGCCGGCACGAGCGCCTGCCCGACATCGGCGCCGAGCCTCCGCTTGCCGAGCGCCGCCCCGCCAGCGGCATATTCCGCCTTGGCGGCTGGTAATTCCGAGGCCGCTTCGCAGCTTTCCCTGCCCTGCTATAGTCGAGGCGTCATGCACGTCTCGCCGCTCGTCATCCGCCGCACCGTGAAATGGGGCGAAACCGACCCCGCCGGCATGGTCTACACGCCGCGCTTCCTCGACTACGCGGTCGAGGCGGTCGAAGCTTTCTACGCCGAGGTGATCGGCGTCGACTGGTACCGCCTGCGCCAGGAGTTCGCCATGGGATCGCCGCTGGTCCATGCCAGCCTCGATTTCTTCAAGCCGCTCTTCCCGGCGCAGCCCTTCGAGCTGGTGCTGACGGTCGAGCATGTCGGCCGCTCGGCGATCGCCTTCGCCGTGTTCGGCCGCGACGGCGACGGCGAGCGCTGTTTCGAGGCCAGGCTGGTGACCTCGCTGATCGACCGCCCGCAGCTCAAGTCGATCCGCATTCCCGACGACTTCCGCGAACGCATCGAGGCCTTCCGCAAGGCCGCGGAGGCCGGCGCATGACCGACCGGGCACCGCTGCGCATCGAGGTCAAGGGCGCGATCGCCCATCTCGAGCTCGACCGCCCCGACAAGCGCAACGCCGTCAACGATGCGCTGATCGGCGCCATCGAGGCCTTCTTCGCCGCGCCGCCGGCCGGCGTCAAGGTGACGGTGCTGTCGGGCGCCGGGCGCCATTTCTCTGCCGGCCTCGACCTCGCCGAGCACGTCGCGCGCACCCCCTTCGAGAGCGTCAAGCACAGCCGCATGTGGCACCGGGCGCTCGACCGCGTCGAGTTCGGCGGCCTGCCGGTGGTTTGCGCGATGCAGGGCGCGGTGATCGGCGGCGGGCTGGAGATCGCCACCGCCACCCATGTGCGGGTGGCCGAGCCGTCCTGCATCTACGCCCTGCCCGAAGGACGGCGCGGCATCTATGTCGGCGGCGGCGCCAGCGTGCGGGTGGCACGGCTGATCGGCGTCGGCCGCATGCGCGAGATGATGCTGACCGGCCGCCAGCTCGACGCCGAGGAGGGCCAGCGGCTCGGGCTGTCGCACTACCTGGTCGGCGGCGACGAAGCCCTGGCCAAGGCGTTCCATCTCGCCGAGACCATCGCCGGCAACGCCGAGATGTCGAACTACATGATGATCCAGGCGCTGTCGCGCATCGGCGACATGGCGGCGGCCGACGGGCTGTTCACCGAATCGCTGGCCAGCGCCCTGACCACGACCTCGGCCGACGCCCGCGAGGGCATGCAGGCGTTCCTCGAGAAGCGTTCGGCCAAGTTCGAGGGCTGAGCGGACGTCAGCGCCGCCGCGCCTCCTCGGCGGTGGCCAGCGTCCACTCGACGGTGCGGCGCAGCACCTTGCCGAGCGCCTCGTCGAAGGCGTCGATCACGTCGGGCATGGCGGCGCTCTTCGGCTGCTCGACATGCTCGAAGTTCCGCGAGGCGATGATCTCCTGGCGCGGCTGCTCGATCAGCTTGACGTTGAGGCGCACGCGCACGCGCGGCGCGGTCTCGCCGGCGCGATATTCGGTCTGGAACTCGCGCAACTCGCTCTTCAGGTTGAAATCCGAGCGCAGGCCCACCGCCTGGCGGCCGACGGCGACGATCTTGCCCGTGTTCTCGAAGGATTCGACCAGCAGCGTCTGCACCATGCGCGGCGCCCGCTCGGTCCAGCGCGCGTCGGCATAGTATTGCAGCTCCAGGGCGTTGGGCATCACCGCGATCTTGTTGGTGTCGAGCCCGCCGGCCGCGAGCGGCTCCTCGACGACGAGCTGCCAGCCCACCTTGGCCAGGTCGGCGCGGAAGGTGTTCTTCGGCGTCAGCGTGAACAGCGTCGGCGCCGGCCCGGCCCCGGGCAGCACGCCGGTGCAGGCGGCGAGCAACAGCATGGCCAGCACCGCGGCGGCGGCCCTTCGCTTGTTCGGGTTCATGCGGCTAGCGATCCTCGGGCTTGAAGCGGGCGTCGCGGGCGCCGAACAGGACCTGGCTGGGGTCGTCCTCGAGCCGCGCCGCCACCCGGGCGAAGCTGGCCACCAGGACGCGCGCCTCGTTGACGAAGCGGCGCAGCTCGGCCAGCCCGTCGCCGGCGAAGTCGTTGATCGGGCCGCGGTTCTCGGCGACCAGCCCCTCCAGCTCCTGGGTCAGGCGGCCGAGCGAGGCGGCGGCCTTGCGGCTCTCGACGACGAGCTCCTTGGCCTCGCCGTTGACCAGGCGGTCGACACTGCCGAGCGTGCCGCGCGCGGCGCGCATGGTCTCGGCCGTCTCCCCGGCCAGGCCGTCGATGCGCTCGGCGATCGAGCGCACCGAGCGCGCCGCCTCGGCGACGTCGGCGCTCGAGCGGTCGAAGGCGTCGATGATGCGGGTGATGGCATCCTCGCGGCTGGCCAGCCGGCCGGTCACCGCGCGCAGGTCGGCGATGATGTTGGAGACGTTGCGGCGGTTCTCCTCGTTGACCAGGTCGCTGGCCCGGTCGATCAGCACCATGGCGCGGTTGATCATGTCGGGCGCGCCAGCGAACAGCTCGGAGAGCTTCGACGGCCGCGAGGCGATCTGCGGCAGCTCGCCCCGCTCGCGGTGCACCACCGGCAGGATTTGCGCCTCGCGGCTGCCGCCGGAGATGTTGACGAAGGAGAGGCCGGTGATGCCCTGCGGCTCGAGCGAGGCCATCGAATCGGCGCGAATCGGCGTCTCCTGGTCGACCTGGACGATCACCCGCGCCTTGGCCGGATCGTCGCGGTCGATGGCAATGGCGGTCACCGAGCCGACCTTGATGCCGTTGAAGCGAACGTCGCTGCCGACGCCCAGCCCGGTCACCGACTCGGTGAACAGAATCTGGTAATAGGCCCATTCGCGGTCGACCTGGATCTTCGCCAGCCAAACCACGAAGACGAAGATGCCGGCGGCGAACAGCAGCACGAAGCTGCCGATCAGGAGGTGGCTCGCGCGGGTTTCC
>CAYTWJ010000029.1:0-15534 GCA_964442055.1 uncultured Rhodospirillaceae bacterium
GCTGCGCCGCAACGTCACCAGCCCCGGCGGCACCACCGAGGCGGCGCTCAAGGTGCTGATGGCGCCCGACGGCCTCAAGCCGCTGCTGACCCGCGCCGTCGCCGCGGCGCGCGACCGCTCGCGCGAACTGTCGGGCTGACGACTTGCCGAGCGCCCGCCGGGCGCCCATCTGCTATAAGATGGCGGCTTGGCGGGAGGGCGCACGGTGAAGAAGCCAAGAGCGACACGCCGCAAACCCGCCGCGCGCGCGCCGCGGCGGCGCGATCCGATCGATGCCGCGCTCGAGCTCGCGACGCTGCAGGGCTGGACGGTCACCACCATGGCCGACATTGCCCGCCAATCGGGCGTGCCGCTGGACGAGCTGCTCCGCTCCCATCCCTCGAAGATGGCGCTGCTCGCCGCCTTCATGCAGCGCATCGACCTGGCGATGATCGCCGGCGTCGCGCCGGCCGAGGGCGAAAGCGCCCGCGACCGCCTCTTCGAAGTCGTCATGCGCCGCTTCGACGCGCTCGGACCCTACAAGGGCGGCTTGCGGGCGATCGCCCGCGTCTGCCTGTGGGACCCGCCCGCGCTGGCTTGCCTCGCGCTCGGGCCGATGCATCGCTCGCTGGTCTGGATGCTCGAAGCCGCCGGCCTCGGCTCCGAGGGCCTGCGCGGCGCTCTGCGGCTGAAGGGCCTGGCGGTCATCTATGGCAACGCGTTCCGCGTCTGGCTCGATGACGAGAGCCCTGACCTGG
The DNA here is from genome assembly GCA_964442055.1 of uncultured Rhodospirillaceae bacterium. Lineage (GTDB taxonomy): Bacteria > Pseudomonadota > Alphaproteobacteria > Ferrovibrionales > Ferrovibrionaceae > CAYTWJ01. The sequence goes on from CAYTWJ010000029.1 coordinate 738, forward strand.
CCAGGACCATGGCGGCGCTCGACCGCTCGCTCAGGCGCGCCGAGTCCGCCTGGACTTCGTTGATCGGCCTCCTCGGGCGCGCGGCCTAGTCCTTTTTTGTTGCGTTGCACAAAAATTCCTTGACCGCCTCGCCGGCGGCTTTTAGCCTTGATGTTGCAGCGCAGCATAACCGCGAGGCGGTCCCGCAGGTGGTATTGCCCCCAGAGGAGAGATCGATGGCCAAAGCCGAATTCCCGTTCATGTCTTTCGACGTCGCCAAGATGCTGTCCGAATTCAGGGTTCCGGGGGTCGACGTCGACGCCATGCTGAAGGCACAGCGCAAGAATCTCGATGCGCTGGCCGAAGCGAACAAGGCCGCCGCCGAGGGTTACCAGGCGGTGGCCAAGCGTCAGGCCGAGATACTGAAGGAGACGATGGAAGAGGCGACGGCGGCCGTGCGCGAGGCGATGTCGGGCGGCTCGCCGGAAGCCAACGCCGCCAAGCAGGCCGAGCTCTTCAAGGCGGCGCTCGAGCGGGCGCTCGGCAACATGCGCGAGCTCGCCGAGCTCACTGCCAAGGCGAATTCCGAGGCGTTCGAGCGCGTCAACAAGCGCATGATGGAGAGCATCGACGAACTCAAGCAGATGTTGACGCGGCCGCGGGAGTAGCCCGCGACCGCGTCGGCCGCGTCGCCTCTGTCGCGGCGCGGCAAGGGCCGGCAGTCGCCGAGTCGTTCCGCTCCTCCGGCCGGGCGGGCTGCTACGTTTCCACTGATACGTTTCCACCGACGGGCGGGATCAATCCCGCCCGTTGCGTTTGTGGGGCCCGCGCGTTAAGCCTCCGCCGGGAGGAGATCATGGCCGAGATCAGCTTTGCCGATTTCGAGAAAGTCGATATCCGCGTCGGCACGGTGGTCGCGGCGGAGCCTTACCCCGAGGCGCGCAAGCCGGCGCTCAAGCTGCAGGTCGACTTCGGCCCCGGGATCGGCGTCAAGCGCAGCTCGGCGCAGCTCACCGCGCACTACGCGCCCGAGAGCCTGCTGGGGCGCCAGGTGGCCGCGGTGGTCAACTTCCCGCCGCGCCAGATCGGCAAATTTGTCTCCGAAGTTCTCGTTCTCGGCTTCCCGGACCAGGACGGCGCCGTCGTGCTGATCGGCCCGGATCACGTGGTGCCGAACGGCGGCAAGCTCTTCTGACGGCGGCAGCGGCCTTCAGATCGGCAGGCGCAAGAGCGCGCGCAAGCCGCCCTTGGGCGCGGTGCCGAGTTCGATGTCGCCGCCGTGGCTGCGCATCACGTCGCGGGCGATGGTCAGGCCGAGGCCGACGCCGGCGGCATTGGGGTCGCGCGCCGCATCTAGCCGCAGGAACGGGCGGAAGACCGCCTCGCGCTGATCGGGCGGGATGCCGGGGCCGTCATCGTCGATGACGATCTCGACGCTGTTGCCCTGGCGGTCGAGCCCGACCTCGACCGTGCGCGCGTAGCGCGTCGCGTTGTCGATCAGATTGGCGACGCAGCGGCGCAGGGCGTCCGGGCGAATTGCCAGGCGGATTCCCTCCGCCGCCTTCAACGAGACGTTGGCGCCCTGGCGGCGCATCGCGCCGACGATGTCGGCAAGAAAGCCGGCGAGGTCGGTCTCCACCGCCGCCTCGCCGTCCTGGCCGCGGGCGAAGGCAAGATAGCCCTCGATCATCCGTTCCATTTCCGCGACGTCGCGCTTTAGGTCATCGACCTCCGCGCCCTCGCCGAGCATGGCAAGCTGCAGCTTCATCCGGGTCAGCGGCGTGCGCAGATCGTGGCTGACGCCGGCCAGCATCTCGGTGCGCTGCGCGATCTGGCGCCGGATTCGCTCCTTCATGGCCATGAAGGCGGCCGCCGCGCGGCGGATCTCGGTCGCGCCCGCGGGGTGGAAGCCCGGGTCATCGCGTCCCTTGCCGAAGGCGTCGGCGGCCTCGGCGAGCCGCCGGATCGGACGGATCTGGTTGCGCAGGAAGACGATGGCGATGCCGAGCAGGACCAGCGAGCCCGCCACCATCCACATGATGAAGATGTAGGTGCTGGTCGAGAACACACGCTTCTGCAGGGTGAGAACGCGCATGACGCCGTCCTCGAGCTGCACCGCCACCTCGATCTGCTCGTCGCCGCGACGCGTGTCGATCTGGTAGGGCAGGCTGAGCCGCTCGCTCAGGCCCTGGTTGAGCATGCTGTCGAGGATCGAATATGGACGCAGCGGCGGCGCCGTCGACGGCAGGCGGGCGCCCGGCTCGAACCGCACCTCGACCTGCATGTGGCGGGCGGCCATGCCGCGCAGAAGGCGCTGATCCTCTGCGTCGGGCCAATACTGGCGCGACTCGATCAGGAGCGCGATCTCGCCGGCCAGGCCCAGCGCCAGCCGCCGTGACACCGTGTCCCAGTGCCGCTCGTAGAAGGCATAGACCGAAAAGACCTGCAGCAGCACCATCGGCGTCACCAGCAGCACCAGCCAGCGGCCGAACAGCGAACGGGGCAGGAAGCGTTTGATCAGCGCCATCCGCGTCCCATCCGCTCAGTCTGCCCAAAGGACATAGCCCTCGCCCCAGACCGTTTGCAGGTGGCGCGGCGCGCGCGGGTCGCTCTCGATCTTGCGGCGGAGCCGCGTGATCTGGACGTCGATGCCGCGACCCTCGCTGCCGCCGCTGCGCTCGGCCAATTCGGCGCGGCTGACGGTGACGCCGGGCCGTTGCGCGAAGACCCGCAGCAGCGCCGCTTCGCCCGAGGTCAGGCTGACCGGCTCGTCGCCGCGTTTGAGCTCGGCGCGGACCGGGTCGAAGGAGAAGTCGCCGAAGCGGACCAGGCCGCCGGAGGGAGCGGGGGGCTGGACGCGGCGCAGGATCGCGTTGATCCTGAGCAGAAGCTCGCGCGGCTCGAACGGCTTGGCAAGGTAGTCGTCGGCGCCCGCCTCGAGCCCCTTGATGCGGTCCTCGGTTTCGCCCATCGCCGTCAGCATCAGCGCCGGCACCTTGCTGGTGCGCCGCATCTCGGCCAGGAAGTCGACGCCCGATTGCCCGGGCATCATCACATCGACGATGAGCAGGTCGAAGGCGAGGCCGCCGAGCTTGGCCCTGGCCTCGGCCGCGTCCTTGGCCGCCGTCACCCGGTAGCCGCGCTCGCTCAGGAACCTGGTGAGCAGCCGGCGCAGCCGGTCGTCGTCGTCGATCACCAGGAGGTGCGGCGTATCGGGGCTCAACCCATGCCCCCGTTCAGCGCCGGTTGATCGAGCGCAGGATGGCGTCGCGGTCCGCCTCCTCGACCAGGCCGGCGAGGACCTTGCGATAGCCGGCCACCGCCTCGGCCCCGGCCTCGCGATAAGCCTTGGCGACGCGCGCCTGCTGCACCTGCGACAGTTCGCGCTCGATCGCCGCCCCTTTGTCGGTCAGGAAGAGCTGGCGCTGGCGGCGGTCGCGGGTGCCCTGGCGCTGCTCGATGAAGCCCTGGCGCACCAGCGTGCCGAGGACGCGCGACAGGCTCTGCTTGGTGATGCGCAGGATGCCGAGCAGGTCGGCCACGGTCATCCCCGGGTTGCGGCCGACGAAATGCAGCACGCGATGATGCGCCCGGCCGAAATCGTAGCGCCGCAGGATGGCGTCCGGGCCGGCGGTGAAGTCGCGATAGGCATAGAAGAGCAGCTCGATGCCCTGGCGCAGCTCCTCCTCGCGCAGGAAGAGCGGGTTGGCGGCGGCCTTTACGTCAGTCATGTTGACATATATGACTCATAATGTTACAAAAGGCAAACCTTGATCGAAATAAACTATCCTTGAGAGCAGATCCCATGGCGCTGATGAAATTCGACGAGCTGGACGGCCTGATCTGGTTCGATGGCAAGCTGGTACCGTGGCGCGATGCCAAGATACACGTGCTCTCGCACGGCCTGCATTATGCCAGTTGCGTCTTCGAAGGCGAGCGCGTCTATGCCGGCTCGATCTTCAAGCTGACCGAGCACAGCGAGCGCCTGGTCAACTCGGGCAAGCTGCTCGACTTCACCATTCCCTGGTCGGTGGCCGAGATCGACCAGGCCTGCCGCGAGGTGGTGGCCGCCAACCGCATCACCGACGGCTATGTGCGTCCGGTCGCCTGGCGCGGCAGCGAGATGATGGGCGTCTCGGCGCAGAAGAACACGATCCACCTCGCCGTCGCCACTTGGGTCTGGCCGAGCTACTTCACGCCAGAGGCGCGGATGAAGGGCTTGCGGCTGCAGATCGCCGACTGGCGCCGGCCGTCGCCCGAGACCGCGCCGACCGCCTCGAAAGCGGCCGGCCTCTACATGATCTGCACGCTGGCCAAGCACAAGGCCGAGCGCGCGGGCTACGAGGACGCGATGATGCTCGACTGGCGCGGCTTCGTCGCCGAGGCGACCGGCGCCAACATCTTCTTCGCCAAGGACGGCAAGCTGCACACGCCGAAGCCCGATTGCTTCCTCGACGGCATCACCCGGCGCACCGTGATCGGCCTCGCCCGCGCCCGCGGCATCGAGGTGATCGAGCGCCACATCAAGCCCGAGGAGATGAGCGGCTTCGACGAATGCTTCCTCAGCGGCACCGCCGCCGAGGTGACGCCGGTCGCCGAGATCGGGCCCTACCGGTTCACGCCGGGGCGCATCTGCAAGCAGATGATCGCCGATTTCGAGCAGGCGGTACATCCGCGCGCGGCGGCCTGAGCCGCATCCGGCGCGATCAACGGCGTTCTCGCGGGGCGGGGTGACTCCCGCCCCGCTTCGTTTTCACGACCGCAACGGAGAAGGAATCAGGCCGCGACCGGACGCGGTCGCGGCGGCGGGTCGGCGAAGATGCGCCGCATCGCCTCGGCGAAGGTCGTCACCTCGGCGCCGTCGAGCGCGCCGGTGCGCGTCAGCGCCGCGTGCGCCGCGCGCAGCCGGTAATGCGGGATCGCCGGGTAGAGATGGTGCTCGATGTGATAGTTCACGTCGTAGGGGAAGAGGATCCAGCCCAGGTACCACGGCGCGAGCACGGTGCGGGCGGCGGTATAGGGGCTCGACTTGTCGCGCACCGCGCCGTGCTCGAGCACCGCGCGCAGCCGCAGGATCACCTGCAGCACGGTGAGCAGCGGCAGCGCCCACAGCACCAGGTATTCGACCCACCAGCCCGTCGCCACCATGAGGGCGAGCAGCGCGGCGTGGAAGCCGGCCACCACCCAGCGGTCGTTGAGCGCCGCGCGGCGCAGCCGCGGCGAGGTGTCGTCGAGGGGGCGCGGCGTCCTGTCGGTCTCGGTGTTGTGCGCCGGCGCGCCGAAGAAATAGGCAAAGTTCTTGTAGGCGGTGCTGCCGGTCAGGTCCTTGAGCAGCTTCCTGACCAGGTAGGCGCGGCCGCGCGGATAGCCGCCCATCAGCGGCAGGTCGGGATCGATCGGCTCGTAAAGGTGGTTGTGGTGCAGCCGGTGCACCGCCCGGTAGGAGAACATCGAGACGCCGTTGCCCAGCCCGAGCAGCCGCCCGACCAGGTCGTTGAGCCAGCGCGTCTCGAACAGGCGGTAATGCGTCGCCTCGTGCGCCAGGATGGCGAGGCCGTGCTGGGCGGCGGCGATGCCGACGACCGCGAGCGCGATGGTGAGCGGGTTCCACCAGGCGAGCGCCACGCCGGCGCAGAGGGCGATCAGGCCGTAGCCCTGGGCGATGGCGAGCAGGCTGCGCCAGGGCGAAAGCGCGCTCAGGCGCCTGATCTCGGCCGGGCCGAGGCCGCCGCCGCTGCGGAATTCCTCGCCCGGCACGACGCCGGCAGCCGATCGGTCAGCCTGGGACATTTCGCCCGCGTCCCGCTTGGTTTCTGCGCGCGAGGCTAACAGGGCGGCGCGCGGCCCTCAAGCCGGCGGCTACTTCTTCGTCCAGCGTTCGCGCGCCGCGTCGTCGCTGGCGCGCGCCGCCACCCAGTGCCGCTCGGCCGGCGTCTCCTCGAGCTTCCAGAACGGCGCCCGGGTCTTCAGCCAGTCGACCAGGAACTGGCAGGCGGCGAAGGCCGCTTCGCGGTGGGCCGAGGCGGTGATCACCAGCACGATGCGCTCGCCCGGGGCCAGCCGGCCGTAGCGGTGGATGATCAGGCTCGCGTCGAGCGGCCAGCGGCGGCGGGCCTCGGCCTCGATCTCGGCGAGCTGGCGCTCGGTCATGCCGGGATAGTGCTCGAGCGTCATCGCCGCGATCGCCTCGTCTCCGGCGAGGTCGCGCACCAGGCCGGTGAAGCTGACGACGCCGCCGATGCGCGCGCTGCCGCGCACCAGCGCCTCGATCTCGGCCGCGGTGTCGAAGTCCTCGCGCTGCACCCGGATCATCGCTCAGCCCCCGGTCACCGGCGGAAACAGCGCGACCTCGTCGCCGCGCCGCACCGGGTGGTCGTCGCGGACATATTCCTGGTTCACCGCGACGCGCACGATGCTGAGGTCGGCCAGCGCGTGGGCGTAGCCGGGCCCTCGCTTCTTCAGCCAGTCGAGCAGGTCGGCGACGGTGCCGATCTCGGCCGGCGGCTCGATCTCCTCTTCGGCGCGGCCGATGCGCTCGCGCAGCCAGGCGAAATAGAGCAGCCTCATGCGCCGACCTCGCTGAAGGGCAGGAAGTCCACCATGCTCCCCCGGGCAAGGTGGGTCACCTCCTCGCCCAGTTCAACCAGGCCGTCGCTCTGCACCAGCGAGGTGATGATGCCCGAGCCCTGGCGCTCGAACTTGCGCGCGACAAGCTCGCCGCCCGGGCCGGCGACCAGGCGCGCGCGCAGCCATTCGCGCCGGTCGCGGCGCTTGTCGTGCTCGAAGTCGGCGCGGACGCGGAACATGGTCGGCGCCAGGTCGCCGGCGCCGCCGAGGCGCAGGACGATCGGGCGGGCGAAGCGCAGGAAGCAGACCATCACCGCGACCGGGTTGCCGGGCAGGCCGACGAAGGCGGCGCCGCCGACATGGCCGAGCGCGATCGGCCGGCCGGGCTTGATCGCCAGGCGCCAGAAATGCAGCGCGCCGAGGGCTTCCACCGCCGCCTTGACATGGTCCTCCTCGCCGGTCGAGACGCCGCCCGAGGTGAGCAGCAGGTCGTGGCCGCGCGCGGCGTCGGCCAGGGCGGCGCGCATCGCCGCCGCGTCGTCGCGGATGATGCCGAGGTCGGTGGTGGCGCAGCCGAGCTCGGCGAGCAGGCCGCGCAGCAGGTAGCGGTTGGCGTCGTGGATGGCGCCGGGGCTGAGCGGCTGGCCGGGTTCGCGCAGCTCGTCGCCGGTCGAGAACAGCGCCACGCGCAGCCGGCGGAAGACGGCAAGGCGGTCGCGGCCGACCGCCGCCGCCAGCGCCACGTCCTGCGGCCTGAGCCGGGTGCCGGCGGCGAGCACCGTCGCGCCCCGGCGCACGTCCTCGCCGGCCTTGCGCCGGTTGGCGCCGAGCTTGAGGCCGGGCGGCACCAGGATCGCGCCGCCCTCAGGCGTCACGTCCTCCTGCATGACGACGGTGTCGCAGCCTTCGGGCAGCACGGCGCCGGTGAAGACGCGCACCGCCTCGCCGGCGGCGCAACGCCCGCTCCACGGGTGGCCGGCGGCGGCGCGGCCGGCAATGCGCAGGCGCGTCGGCGCGCCGGCGGCGAGGCTCGCGAAGGCGAAGGCATAGCCGTCGACGGCGCAATTGGCGTGCGGCGGCAGGTCGAGCCCGCTCACCACGTCCTCGGCCAGGATGCGCCGATGCGCCTCGGCGATGGCCACAACCTCGCGCTCCGCCACCGGCGCCAACCGGCTCTCGAGCAGTGCAAGCGCCTCGGCCGCGGTCATCAGCTTGCCGCCGAAGGCGAAGCAATCGTCGGCGAGCTGGGTCATGCGGCGGCGACGGCGAGCCGGCAATGGCGGACGATGAAATCCGCGATCAGCCCGACATCGTCGAGATCGAGCGCGGGCACGGTCAGGCCGGAGGGCGCGGCGTCGGTGGCGACGGCGACGATGCGCGGATCGTCGCGGGCCAGGAGCGGCTTGCCGGTGGCCGGCCGCCACACCTCGATCTTGTCGTGGCCGTGGTGCTTGAAGCCCTCGACCAGGACGAGATCGACCGGGGTCAGGCGGGCAACCAGCTCATCGAGCGTCGCCTCCGGCGTGCCGCGATGCTCGTGCATGAGCGCCCAGCGGCGCGCCGAACTGATCATCACCTCGCACGCCCCGGCTTCGCGGTGGCGCCAGGAATCCTTGCCCGGCTGGTCGAGGTCGAAGCCGTGATGGGCGTGCTTGAGCGTCGAGACGCTGAGGCCCCGGCGCACCAGCTCGGGCACGAGCCGCACCATCAGCGTCGTCTTGCCGCTGCCGCTCCAGCCCGCGATGCCGAAGACCTTCATCGCCGTGCGGCTATCCAAGGGTGCCCGGGCGCGCCCGCCCGCCTGGCGGCGCGGCGGCGGCCGCGCTGTTGGCCGCCTCGGCGCGGGTCGCAGGCGCGCCGGCCGTCACGTGGCGCAGTCCGGCCTGCAGATAGTCGTAGCCGGTGTAGAGCGTGAGCAGCGCCGCGATCCACAGCCCGATCTCGCCGATCAGCGGCGCGTCGATCCAGTCCGGGCCGGCGTCGCCGGCGACGAGGAAGCCGATCGCCACCATCTGCACGGTCGTCTTCCACTTGGCGAGCGTGCTCACCGGCACGCGCACGCGCAGCTCGGCGAGGAACTCGCGCAGGCCGGTGACCAGGATCTCGCGGCAGAGGATGATGACCGCGGCCAGCACTGAAATGCCGCCGATGCGGTCGAAGGCGACGACCATCAGGATCGCGGCGGCGACCAGCAGCTTGTCGGCGACCGGGTCGAGGAAGCGGCCGAGATCCGACATCATGCCGTAGCGGCGCGCGAGATGGCCGTCGAGCCAGTCGGTCACGCCGGCGGCGATGAAGAGGGCGAGGGGTACCCAGTCGCCCCACGCGCCGGGCAGCCAGAACGCCCCGCACATCGCCGGGATGACGAGGATACGCGATAGCGTGAGCAGGTTGGGCGGGCTGCTGAGCATCAGGATCGAGCGCGTACGAGGTCGGCCAAATATAGCATCTTCAGCCGCCGCCGTGGAAATGGTCGTAGATCCGGCGGGCGACGGTTCTGCTAATGCCGTCAACGGTTTCGAGGTCGCTCAAGCCGGCCGTGGCGACCGCGCGCGCCGAGCCGAAGCGCAGCAAGAGGGCCTTCTTGCGCGCCGCGCCGATGCCGGCGATCTCGTCCAGCGCCGAGCGGGCCATCGCCTTGCCGCGGCGGGCGCGGTGGCTGCCGATGGCGAAGCGATGCGCCTCATCGCGCAGCCGCTGCAGGAAATAGAGCACCGGATGGCGCGGCTCCAGCAGCAAGGCGGGCCGCCCCGGCAGGTGGAACTGCTCGCGGCCGGCGTCGCGGTCGGCCCCCTTGGCGATGGCGACCATTGCGACATCGTCGATGCCGAGCTCGCGCAAGACCTCGAGCGCGACGTTGAGCTGGCCGCGCCCGCCGTCGATGAGCACGAGGTCGGGCCAGTCGGCGCCGCCACCGTCGGCCTCGGCCTTGGCCAGTCGCGCGAAGCGGCGGGTGAGCACCTCGCGCAGCATGGCGAAGTCGTCGCCGGGCGGCGCCTCTCGGATGTTGAACTTGCGGTAGGCGTTCTTGACGAAGCCTTCGGGGCCGGCCACGACCATGCTGCCGACCGGGGCGCTGCCCTGGATGTGGCTGTTGTCGTAGACCTCGATGCGCTGCGGCGCCGCGTCGAGGCCGAACAGCTCGGCAACCCCTTCGAGCAGCTGGCGCTGGGTCGCGCTCTCGGCGAGGCGGCGGCTCAGCGCTTCGCGGGCATTGGCGAGGGCGTGCGCGACGAGCGCGCGCTTGGCACCGCGCCGCGGGCATGAAACCGTCACCTTGCGGCCGGCGCCGATGCTCAGCGCCTCGCCGATGAGCGCCGCCTGGCCGATCGGGCTACTGACCAGCACCAGCGCCGGTGCTGGCCGCTCGGCGTAGAACTGGCCGATGAAGGCGGCCAGCACCTCGGCCGGATCGACGTCGCGGGCGTGGGCCGGAAAATAGGCGCGGTTGCCGTAGTTCTGCCCCGCCCGGTAGAAGAAGACCTGGACGCAGACCTGTCCGGCCTCGGCATGGGCGGCGATCACGTCGGCCTCGCCCAGGCCGCGGATGTTGATGTCCTGGTGGGCGGTGATCTGGGCCAGCGCGCGGATGCGGTCGCGGTAGGTGGCGGCCAGCTCGAAATGGAGCGCGGCGCTCGCCGCCTGCATGCGCGTCGAGAGCCTGTCGACCAGGTCGTGGCTGCGACCGGCGAGGAAGTCGCGCGCCTCGGTGACGACCGCGGCATAGTCGGCGCGGCTGACGCGGCCGACGCAGGGGGCGCTGCAGCGCTTGATCTGGTACTGCAGGCAGGGCCGGGTGCGGCTGGCGAAGTCGGCATCGCTGCACTTGCGCAGGGGGAAGGCGCGGGCGAGGGTGCCAAGCGTATGGTTGACCGCGCTGCCGGAGGCGAAGGGTCCGAAATATTCGCCCTTGCGGTTGCGCGCGCCGCGATGCTTGGCGATCTGCGGGAAATCGTGGTCGCCCGTCACCAGGATGTAGGGGAACGACTTGTCGTCGCGCAGGATGATGTTGAAGCGGGGCTTCAGATTCTTGATCAGGTTGGCTTCGAGCAGCAGCGCCTCGACCTCGGTGTGGGTCGTGACGATCTCGAGCGCCGCCGTCGCCTGCACCATGCGCAGCAGCCGCTCCGGCAGGCCGCTCGCCCTCGCGTAGCTCGCCACCCGCCGTCGCAGGTTGCGCGCCTTGCCGACGTAGAGCGCGTCGCCCTTGGCGTCGAGCATGCGATAGACGCCGGGGCTGGCGGGCAGGCGCGGCAGATCGCGGCGGATGACCTCGACTCCGCCCGGTCTCGCGTGCACTTCGCCGATCGTCGGCTCGGCCGCCGGTATGTTCACTTCCTCGGGCACGACGTTGATGTTGCCATTTGATGGCGCAGCTTCAATGAGCGCTTCGGCTCTCCGCCCCCCGCCCGGCAAAAGCCGGCTTTCGTGACGTTGGTGTCATGTTTCCACGCCTGTTGTGGATAAGTTTGTGTGCAAAGACCCATCTCGCGCGTCGGAGGGGCAGATTCCTTTGTTGTCTTGCTCGTTGCTGAAAATATAGGCGCTGCCCTTAAGCGTTTGAATAATAAAAGAAATAATCAAGGCTGCTGCAGACGCCGCAGCGCGCGCGCGGTCAAGGCAGCGCCCCGGCTCATTCGGGCCAATGCAGCCGCAGCTTGTGCACAATTGCCCATTGGTCGATCCAGCAATTCCCAAGCGGTTTGAAACCAAGAGGGCCTGATGCGACCGATTCGCGTCGATGGCATCGTCACTAGCGGAGATTCGACAAGCCTAGAACCTCGCTCAGTCTTCGCCGCCGATGGTTCCCGAACCCTGTGCGATACTTTGATGACATATTGATTACTTGGAGGGCAATCGACCCCGAAAAGACCGTGACTGCGGCTTTCGCTGCCTGCGGCGCTCGATTTCCACCCCTGCCGCCGCCGCTCCGGCGACGGCTTGCGGCTTGTCGACCCGGATGCGGACGCGCTCGATCCGCCGGTCGGCCAGGATCGCCTCGGCGATTTTTTCGGCGAGCTGCTCGACCAGGTCGATATGCCCTTCGGCGACGATGGCCCGGATGGTGTCGGCCAGGCTGCCGTAGCAGACCACGTCGTCGAGCGATCGCGCGGGCCGCCGGCCGGCACGGACCCCGACCTCGAGGTTGATGATCACCGGCTGGCGGCGGCGGCGCTCGTGCGCATGCGCGCCAATCGAGGCCAGAAGCCTGAGGTCGCGGATGTGGACGCAGCGGAGCGAGCGGGCTCCGCGCCCCTCAGTCATGGATATCCTCGCGCTTGGCCGGCGGGCGCCAGGGCAGATGCTGGCCGCCGTCGAGCGCGATCATCTGTCCGGTCATCGACGGGCTGGCGACGATGAAGCGCACGGCGGCTGCGATTTCCGCCGGTGCCGTGCCATGGCCGAGCGGCGTCAGCCGACACTGGCGTTCGAACTGCTCGCGGGTTTGGCGTTTGCTCGGCAGCACCGGCCCCGGTCCGATGCCGTTGACGCGGATGCGCGGCGCGAGCGCCATCGCCAGCGTCTGAGTCGCGGTCCACAGCCCGGCCTTGCTGACGGTGTAGGAGAGGAAGAGCGGCGTCAGGCGCCAGACGCGCATGTCGATGATGTTGACGATGTTTCCTTCGGCGTCGGCGGGCAGCTGGCGGGCGAAAGCCTGGCTGAGAAAGACCGGGGCGCGCAGGTTGACGTCGATGTGCTCGCGCCAGCCCTCCTGGCTCAGGTTTTCGACGGTGTCGTTCTCGAACACCGAGGCATTGTTGACGAGGAGCGTCAGCGGTCCGAGGCGGCCGGCCGCTTCGGGAACCAGTCGCTCGACCGCGGCGGGGCTGGCGAGATCGGCACCGAGGGCGGCGGCCCGGCCGCCGGCGGCGGCGATCTCGGCGACCACCGCCTCGGCCTCGGCGCGCGAACGGTTGTAATGCACGCCCACGGCCCACCCGTGCGCGGCCAGATCGGTGGCGACGGCCCGGCCGATGCGCATTGCCGCCCCGGTGACGAGGGCTGTTCCCGCTGAAGCCGGCTGCGTCGTCATGGTCATCGCAGCCCCGGGGGATAGCACGGAAGCGACGCCCGCCAAAGCCCGATCGAGCGCGGCCGCAAGAGCGCGGCGATCCGTCGCTTGACCGGGCGGCCGAAAGCCGGTCCACTGCTCGCCCTTCGATCTTGAAGGACTCCCGCCGGTGCCGCTTTACCTGCCGATTGCCAGCATCTCGGTGAACGTATTCCTGCTGCTCGCTCTCGGCGGCGGCGTCGGCTTCCTGTCGGGTCTGTTCGGCGTCGGCGGCGGCTTCCTGATGACGCCGCTGCTGATCTTCCTCGGCGTGCCGCCGGCGGTCGCCGTCTCCAGCCAGGCGCCGCAGATCGTCGCCTCGTCGGTATCGGGGGCGATCGCCCATTGGCGCCGCGGCAACGTCGACCTGGCGATGGGCCTGGTGCTCCTGGTCGGCGGCCTGGCCGGGTCGGCCGCCGGCGTGCGCGCCTTCGCCTGGCTGCGCACGATGGGCCAGGTCGACCTCGTCATCAGCCTGCTCTACGTGGCGATGCTCGGCACCGTCGGTTCGCTGATGATGGCCGAGGCGCTGCGCGCCCTGGCGCGACGGGAGGGTGCCGCGCTGCGGCGCAAGCTGCACCGCCACATCTGGGTGCACAACCTGCCGCTCAAGTGGCGCTTCCGGCGGTCGCGTCTCTACATCAGCCTGCTGCCGCCCTTTGCCCTCGGACTCCTCACCGGCGCGCTGGTGGCGGTGATGGGCGTCGGCGGCGGGTTCGTTCTGGTGCCGGCGATGATCTTCCTGCTCGGCATGCCGACGAAGGTCGCGGTGGGAACGTCGCTGTTCCAGATCATCTTCGTGACCGCCGCCGTCACCGTCCTGCATTCCTACGCCAATCAGACGGTGGACGCGGTGCTCGCGCTCGTGCTCGGGATCGGCGGCGTGACCGGGGCGCAATGGGGCACGCGGATCGGCACCATGCTTCGTGCCGAACAACTGCGCGTGCTGTTCGCGGCGCTGGTGCTGCTGGTCGCGGCGAAGGTCGGCTACGACCTGTTCACGCCGCCGGTCGAGCCCTACTCGATGACGCTGCTCGGCGGATGATCGCCGGCTAACGCACGTTGCGGATCAGGTCGCCGAGCCGGGCCAGCGACGCGGTGCCGTCGCCGTATGTGCCGCTCATCTGCTGCAGGCGGGCAACGGTGTTGGCGGGCACCGCCGCGGCCGGGCTGTTCTGATCGGGCGCGCGGCCGCCGCCCCAGCTCACGCCGGCGCCGGAGGCCGCCCGCACCGCCTGGCGCTCGCCGCCATCGGGATGCATGATGCCGGCGGAAACCGCGACGGCGACATTGCGCGTGCCGGTGACGGTGATGCCGGTTACGCGGAACGCGCCGTCGCTGTAGACGAGCAGCGGCGCGCCGGCCATCCCGACCAGGTCGGTGCATCCATAGAGGATGTCGCCGCCGAAGAAGAAACCCTTGATCGAGCAGGAGAGATTGGCGGTCAGCGCGTTCTCCCAGCCTTGCTGGTAGCCGGCCTGCACGGCGATGGCGTCGCCGCGCTGCAGGCGGCTTTGCACGGCGCTGTCGAGGCGCTGCAGCCCGAGCCAGCCGGCCTCGCGGCCGATCGGGCGGTCGAGGGTGATGATGGCCCAATCCTTCGCCGCGCCGCCGTTGCGCGGCGGACCGTTGCCGAGCTCGTGGCGGTCGGAAACGGTGAAATGCAGCGCCGCGGCGTGGATCAGCGCCCGGTCGTGCTGGTAGCCCGCGACGAAGTGGATCTCGTTATTGCCCCACCAGCGGCCTTCGACCGCGTTGTAGAGGCAGTGCGCGGCGGTGATCGCATGCCGTTCGCTGACCAGCACGCCGGTGCAGTAGCCGCGACCGCCGGTATTGATGCGGCCGATCGCGCTCCACGGATATTCCATCGCCTCGACGACGAAGCCCTTGTTGGTCGGCTCGGCCATCGTCGGCGGTGCGGCGGCAAGGAAGGAGAGGGCGGCCCCGAGCGCGGCGATGGTCGGCACCATGCGGCCGAAGCGATGACAGGCTCTGCTCGCCGCGCCGCGCGCGGTTGCCTCGATCGGGTTCATGACCGGCCCCCTTACGTGAACTTGACAAATAATCAACCAGAACCGCGCGCGCGACTCAAGGTTAATCCGGCGGTAACACAAAAAGGTCACCAAGGATTCGGTCGTGTCGTCCAGAATTCGTCGAATCGAACGACATGCGCGCCGGGCAACAGCCTGCCTCATTAAG
>CAYTWJ010000030.1:0-15503 GCA_964442055.1 uncultured Rhodospirillaceae bacterium
CGAGCTCCCAATTAGCAAACCGGTTCCAGTGGTCCCACCGAGGGGGTCCACTTCATTCTGGACCGGATCGGTGTGGGATGGCGCGTGCAACATGATTGTCGACGGTCGATTATTGACAATCTAGAGACCACCTGACGGAGAGTCAACGCGGGCGAGCCCTCGAGTTGCCGTCGTCGGTGCCCGCCACTGATCATGGATCGGCATGTGCCGTTAACCCGGCCGCCGAGCTGTTTGCCAGCCGCCGAGTGGAGGGGTCCGCAACCGCCTTTACTGAACAACGCGCGCGGAAAGGCAGCGTCCACCGCGTCGATGGTCACCGGCGATGTGCCGCGGTGCTGAGGCGTGGTGACAAGCCGGTCACGTCCCGCAGGCCGATAAGCCAACGGGGCGGCCCGGCCCGCGGGATCATGGTCCCGCTGGGGCCGGAACCGCCCCGGCCATCAAGATGGCGCGCCGACGCAGATCCGGCGCCGTGGATCCGCCGGCGATTATCCGCCGGCGATGGAAACCGCCTCGCGACCCTTGGCGGTGGTGATGACGCGCATCGTCACCCGCTGCCCCTCGGCCAGCTGGCCGAGCCCGGAGCGCTCGAGGACGGACACATGGACGAAGATGTCCTTGCCGCCGTCCTCGGCGGCGACGAAGCCGAATCCCTTGTCGGCATTGAACCACTTCACCGTGCCGGCGATCTCGACGGCGCTGGCGAGATCGGGCGCCGGACGGGGCCCGCGCGGCACACCGCGCCCCATCGGCCGCCGTGGCGGCTCGGCCGTCGCCGTGCTCTCGTCGACTTCGAGCACGCGGGTGATCTGCCGGCCTTTCTGGCCCTGGCCCACGGCGACGCGCAGCCGCGCCCCCGGGGGCACGCTATCGCGGCCGGCGGCCTGCAGCACGCCGACATGCAGGAACGCGTCGCCCGACCCGTCGGCCAGCTCGACGAAGCCGAACCCCTTTTCCGCGTTGAACCACTTCACGGTCGCGTCGACCGGGGGGCCTTCCGGCGCCATCTCGCGCGGCGGGCCGCCGAAGGGCCGTGGCGCGCGGCCCCGGCCGGGCTCCTCGCGCCCGAACATGTCATCGTCGAAGCCGCGCCGCCGCTGGCCCCGAAATTCACGACCTTTGCTCATTTTTGACTGTCCGTTCCCGTGTTGTCGGCAGGCTCGATGCGCCCGTCCTTCCGGAGGGCGACTCGTTCCTGCTGCAGTTTCACCTTGTCCGCCTTCTTGGCGCGCTTCGCGCGGTCGCGCTCTGCGCGCTGCTGTTTGTAATTCGGCTTGAAGGCCATGAAAACCTCTCTTTCGCGCGCACCCTCCCACCTCGGCCGCCCGGGACCAGACTCCTGAAATCGAGCGCGCACGAACGGTGTGCCAAACTGCCGCATTTTCAGGCGGCCGCACCCGCCGAAACGGGAGCCTTTATTTACAGCCGCTATTTACAGCCGCTGGTGCAGTCGCATGGCCGAATTCCCGTGGCTCCGGCGGGGACGGCGCTGCTATACATTTGGGCGGTCTTTCGGGGGAGATTTGCGGTGCGGGGACGGGGCGTTAGGCGCATATCGCCGTCGGGCCGGCCGGCTGGGCCCGTGGCGAGGGGCGGCGGCCTCGCCGCGAGGCCATCCCGGTCCTGACGTGAAGCCGCGCCATCTGCTGGCGGCGGCCATTGCCGCGGTCGGCGTCAGCGCCCTCTTCACGCTGATGCCGCTCGGCGGCATGCAGGGGCTCTCGCTCGACCTCCTTTTCTGGCTGCGCCATCAAGCATTCGGCCCGCGCCATGCCCCCGCCTCGAGCCCGACGGTGGTCATCGCCATCGACGAGGAAACCTATCGCCGACCGCCGTTCGCCGACACCCCGCAGGTGATGTGGACGCCGCAGATCGCCGCGGTGATGGAGGCGGCGCTCGCGGCGGGGGCGCGCGTCGTCGGCTTCGACGTCATCTATCCGACCTCGGTCGAACCCTTCCTGCGCGGCTACGAGCGCGACTTCCTGCTGGCGCTGCGCCGCGGCGCCGAGCAGGGGCGCGTCGTGCTCGGGCGGGTCCAGCACCAGGTGCGACCGATCACGCCGTTCCGCGGCTACAGCTTCGCGGTCGGCCATGGCCGCAACATCCGCCCGCTCAACCTGATCGAGGACGACGACGGCATCAT
This sequence comes from uncultured Rhodospirillaceae bacterium, assembly GCA_964442055.1. Taxonomy (GTDB): domain Bacteria; phylum Pseudomonadota; class Alphaproteobacteria; order Ferrovibrionales; family Ferrovibrionaceae; genus CAYTWJ01. The sequence goes on from CAYTWJ010000030.1 coordinate 2,144, forward strand.
CCGCCGCCTGCCGCTCTATTTCACCGCGCAGGGCCAGGACGGGCGGGTGGAACGCGAACCCTCGCTCGCCGTCGAGCTGGCGGCGCGCGCGCTCGGCCGCAAGCCGGAATGGATCGGCGACGGCTTGCGGCTCGGCGATTACGCGGTGCCGTCCGGCGGCGGCGCCATGACGATCAACTTCGACAGCGGCCCCGGCGATATCCCGGCCTATTCGCTGGCCGATCTTTTCGCCTGCGTCGAGGCCGGCCGCGCCGACTATTTCCGCCGCCACTTCGAGGGACGCGTCGTGCTGTTCGGCGCCGTGCTCGACGTCGAGGACCGCAAGCTGACGGCGAAGCGCCTGGTGACCGCGCCCGAGGGGCTCGGCCTGCCCGAGCGTTGCTCCCTGCCGGTGATGGGCGGGCTCTACCGCACCGACATCCGCCGCGACACCATCCCCGGCGTCTACGCGCACGCCGCCGCGGTCAACAACCTGCTGCGCGGCGAGGCGCTGGCCGGTGTGGCGGCGCTGCCCGGCTTCCTGCTCGTCCTTGTCGTCGCCGGCGCGGTTGCCGCGGCGGCGATGCGATTCGCACCGCTCCTCGCCGGCGGATTATCGCTCGCCGCGGCGCTGGCCTCGGCGGCGGCGGCGACCTTCGCCTTCCGCCAGGGCCTGGTGCTGCCGCTGCTCGACGGGCTGGCCGCCGGCGCGGCGGTGCTGCCGCTGCTGCTCGGCTACCGCTTCGCCGTCACCGACCGCGACCGCCGCCAGCTCGGCCGCGCCTTCGCGCTCTACCTGCCGCCGGCGGTGATCGACCGGCTGATGGCCGGCAACCGCCCGCCGGCGCTCGGCGGCGAGGAGCGCGCGGTGTCGATCCTGTTCTCCGACATCGCCGATTTCACGCGCATCTCCGAGCGGCGCGACCCGACGCTGCTGGTGCAGGACCTCAACGAATATTTCGCGGCGATGACCGCGATCGTCGAGGAGCATGGCGGCTTCGTCGACAAGTTCATTGGCGACGCCGTGCTGGCGGTATTCGGCGCGCCGCTCGACGATGCCGGGCACGCGCTGCATGCGGTGCAGGCGGCGATGCGCATGCGCGAGACGCTGGCCGCCGGCGGCGAGCGCTTCCGCTTCGGCGGCGAACGGCCGATCGGCGTGCGCATCGGTGTCAATTCGGGCACCGCCCTGATCGGCAACATCGGCTCGCCGCGCCGCTTCAACTACACGGTGATGGGCGACGCGGTGAACCTCGCCTCGCGCATCGAGGGCGCCAACAAGCGCTACGGCAGCGCCATCCTGGTCAGCGACGAGAGCCGCGCCGCCTGCGCCGACCGCATCCTGTTCCGCGAGGTCGACCGCGTGCGCGTGGTCGGCCGCGACCAGCCGGTCAGCCTCCACGAGCCGCTCGCCGCCGCCGAGGCCGCCGAGCCGGCGCTGCGCGGCAGGGTCGAGGCGTTCGCGGCGGCGCTGGCGCTCTGGCGCGCCGGCCGCTTCGCCGCCGCCGCGGCGGCCTTCGCCGCGCTGGCCGCGGCGGATCCGGTCGCGGCGGCCTTCGCGGCCCGCGCGCAAGGATTCGTCGCCGCGCCGCCGGCCGGCTGGGACGGCACCACCGACCTCAAGGAGAAATAGGCGGCCCTTTTTCAGCGGCCGGTGAAACGCGCCTTGCGCCGTTCGATGAAGGAGCGCACGCCCTCGGCGGCATCGGCGGTGGCGCCGAGCCGCGCCTGCACCGCCTCGAAGCGGGCGATGGCGGCGAGCGGACCCTGCTCCGCCGCGAGCCGCGCCGATCCGAGCGTGGCGGACACGGCGAGCGGGGCCTGGGCGGCGATCTCGGTCGCCACCGCCAGCGCGCGCGGCAGCGCCGCGTCGGGGGCGACGACCTCCTGCACGAAGCCCAGCCGCAGCGCCTCCGCCGCGCCGAACTCGCGCCCCGTCAGCAGGTACTGCATGGCATTGCCCCAGCCGGCGCGCTCGACCATGCGCAGCGTCGCCCCGCCGGTCGCCATGATGCCGCGGCCGACCTCGAGCTGGGCGAAGCGGCCGTCGTCGCCGGCGATGACGATGTCGGCGGCGAGCATCAATTCGATGCCAAGGGTGAAGCAGATGCCGCGCACGGCGACGACCAGCGGCTTGCCGCGCCTGGGCTCGCGCAGATCCAAGGGGTCGATGCAGGCCGGCGGGACCAGGCGCTGGCCCGACGCCATCAGCGGCGCGAAGCGGTCGAGCTCGAGCCCGGCAGTGAAGTTGGCGCCGTGCGCGAACAGCACGCCGCACCAAGCGTCAGCGTCGTACTCGAAGGCGGTGTAGGCCTCGGCGAGCGCGCGAATCATCTCCGGGCTGAAGCCGTTGAGCTTCTTCGGCCGGTCGATGCCGATGAGGAACAGGCGGCCGCGCCTCTCGGTGGTGATGCGGCCCTCGGCCGGCGTCGCGTCGGCGGTCATGGCGCGCCGCTCAGGGCTGGGTGTAGGCGGTCTTGACCGTGGTGTAGAACTCGGCGGCGTAGCGGCCCTGCTCGCGCGGACCGTAGCTCGATCCCTTGCGGCCGCCGAACGGCACGTGATAGTCGACGCCCGCCGTCGGCAGGTTGACCATCACCATGCCGGCCTCGGCATGACGCTTGAAATGGCTGGCGTGCTTGAGCGAGCCGGTGCAGATGCCGGCCGAGAGGCCGAACTCGGTGTCGTTGGCCACCGCCAGCGCCTCGTCGTAGTCGCGCACCCGAATCACGCTGGCGACGGGGCCGAAGATCTCCTCGCGATTGACGCGCATCTGGTTGGTCGTGCCGGTGATCAGCGCCGGCGCCAGGTAGAAGCCCGGCGTCTCGCGGTTGACGAGCTCGCCGCCGCTCACCGTGCCGCCCTCGTTGCGGCCGATCTCGATATAGCGCAGGTCCTGGTCGAGCTGGCGCTGGTCGACCACCGGCCCGATTTCGGTGCCGGGCTTGAGCGCGTGGTCGACCTTGAGCGCGCGCAGGCGTTCGCCAAGCGCGCCGACGAAGCGGTCGTGGATGCGCTCGGTGACGATCAGCCGGCTCGACGCGGTGCAGCGCTGGCCGGTGGAGAAATAGGCGCCGTTGACCGCGCAGTTGAGGGCGATGCCGAGATCGGCGTCGTCGAGCACGACCAGCGGGTTCTTGCCGCCCATTTCGAGCTGCACCTTCTTGCCCGAGGCGACCGCCTTGGTCGCCACGTTGCGCCCGGTCGCCACCGAGCCGGTGAAGCTGATCGCGGCGACGTGCGGCGAGGCGAGCATGGCCTCGCCGACGATCCGGCCCTTGCCCATGACCAGGTTGAAGACCCCCTTGGCGAAGCCGGCGCCGGCGATGATCTCGGCCAGCGCCCAGGCCGATCCCGGCACCAGCTCGGCCGGCTTGAAGACGACGCAATTGCCGTAGGCGAGAGCCGGCGCGATCTTCCAGGCGGGGATGGCGATGGGGAAATTCCAGGGCGTGATCAGGCCGACCACGCCGATCGGCTCGCGGGTGACCTCGACCTCGATGCCGGGACGCACCGACGCCACGCGTTCGCCCGGCTGGCGCAGCACCTCGCCGGCGAAGAACTTGAAGATCTGGCCGGCGCGCGCCGCCTCGCCGACGCCCTCCGGCAGCGTCTTGCCCTCCTCGCGCGAGAGCAGCCGGCCGAGCTCGTCCTTGCGCGCCAGGATCGCGTTGCCGGCGCGCTCGAGCATGTCGGCCCGCTCCTGGATGCTGCCGGTGGCCCATTTCGGGAAGGCGGCGCGGGCCGCCGCGATCGCCGCCTCGACCTCGGCCGTCCCGGCCTCGGCATAGTGGCCGACGACGTCGCTGGTGTCGGACGGGTTGATGTCGACGATGGCGTGCGCGCTGCTCACCCATTCGCCGTCGATATAATTGCGGTGCTGTTCCATTTTCGTCCTCCCAAGCATGGTTGCGGCGCGGCGCTCAGAGGAGCCCGCGTGCCGCCAGATTGCGCATCAGCGCCGTGACGCCGAATTCCCACGGCGGCAGCCGGTCGCTGGTATCGACGCGGTTGACCAGCGCGCCCAGAAGGGGCGAGGCGATGGTGACCACGTCGCCGACATGGTGGGTGAAGCCGCGCCCCGGCGCGTCGCGGTCGTCGACCGGTGCGAACATGGTGCCGGTGAACAGCATCAGCCCGTCCGGGTACTGGTGCGTCGGGCCGATCGCCTGTGCCGCCAGCTCGGCGACGTCGCGGCTGATCCGGCGCATCGAGCTGGCGCCGCGCAGGCGGAAGCCGTCCTCGCCCTCGACGGCGAGCGCGAGCTCGGCGGCGCGCACGTCGTCGAGGCTGAAACCCTCGTCGAACAGCCGGATGAACGGGCCGATGGCGCAGGAGCCGGTATTGTCCTTGGCCTTGCCGAGCAGCAGCGCGCTGCGCCCCTCGAAGTCGCGCAGGTTGACGTCGTTGCCGAGCGTGGCGCCGACGATGCGCCCCGTCGCGGCGATGGCCAGCACGATCTCGGGCTCGGGATTGTTCCATGCCGAGGCGGGATGGATGCCGATGCCGGCGCCAAGCCCGACCGCGGCCATCGGCTGGCTCTTGGTGAACACCTCGGCGTCGGGGCCGATGCCGACCTCGAGATATTGCGACCAGGCGCCGCGCTCGACCAGGACCGCCTTGAGGCGCGCCGCCTCCGGCGAGCCGGGCCGGAGCCGGGCGAGGTCGCCGCCGATCGCCTCGGCGACGCTTTGGCGCACCGTCTCGGCCTGCGCCGGGTCGCCGCGCGCCTGCTCCTCGATCACCCGCTCGAGCAGGCTGGCGGCGAAGGTGACGCCGCAGGCCTTGAGCGCCTGCAGGTCGCAGGGCGCCAGCAGGTGCGGCCGCGTCGGGTCGCGCCGACCCTCGACGCTGCCGGCGATGACCGTCCCCACGTCGCCGATGCGCTCGCCGGGGAAGCCGCGCGCCGCGCCCGCCGGGTCGGCGAGGTTGAGCAGTTCGGAAACCGTTGGCGCAAGGCGGGAAATGTCATGAACGCCATCGCCGCGAATCGTGACCACCGACGGCCCGCCGGGGCTGCCGGGCCGCCAGACGCGGCCGATCAGCGTCGCGCGCGCGGCGTCGGCGGGCAGGCAGAGATCGGCGGAGAGCTGCATCGTCGGCAACCGCGTCGCGTTCCGGACCCGCCGTCTTTAGCGCGTTTGCCGGCGGCACGGAAGCGTCCGCGATAAAGCTCCGCGGCCGCGCCCCGTTCAGCCTTGGCAGGCGCGGTGGCGTTGCCTAGAGTGATCGCAATCGACCAAGGGAGCGAGGATGCGGATCGCTTCGTTGTTGCTCGTAGTGCCAGGCATTTTGCTCGGGTGGGTAGCGGGCGCCGCCGCGGCCGGCATCGGCGATTTCGCCGGCGACTGGGTCGGCGTCGCCACGGTGAGCGAGGGCGGTTCGGCGCGCGCGGCGCGCGAGATCGACTTCAAGCTCTCGGTGCCGAAGAATCTTGGCGGCGGCTTCCTGGTGCTGAGCCTGTGGCACAAGCCCGGGCGCGCGATCGATGTCGACAACCCGGCCCGGCTGCGCGGCTTCGAGTTCCGCCCGACCGGGGTCGCCGGGCACTGGCGCGGCCAGGACCGCTGCGTGCCCGAAAGCGAGCTCGGCTGCGCCTGGGCGCGCCTTGACGGCGGGACGCTGATCGTCACCACCCTGGCGGTCGACGGCGACGGCCGGGTCGAGACGCAGGTCGCGCGGCGCGCCCTCGCCGCCGACGGCATCGAGGGACATTTCGTCTCCTCTGTCGAGGGCGAGGTTCGGCGCTCGGTCAGCGGCCGGCTCCGGCGCAAGAACCTCGAGTGACGCCGGCGCCTGCGGTGGCGCAAATTGTTGCAGATCGGCGGCAACTGCCGGGAGGTGTCACATGCGAATCGGCGTGCTGACGGGTGGCGGCGACGTTCCCGGCCTCAATCCCTGCATCAAGGCGCTGGTCAACCGCGCCGCCGACAACGGCTGGGAAGTGATCGGCTTTCGGCGCGGCTGGGCCGGGCCGCTCAACGTCGATCCCGATCTGCCGCTCGAGCAGCAAAGCGAATGGGCGATCCCGCTCGACCGCGCCGCCGTGCGCATCATCGACCGCACCGGCGGCACTTACCTGCACACCTCGCGCACCAATCCCGGCCGGGTGCGCCCGCGCGACCTGCCGGCGTTCCTCAAGGACCGCTACGCGCCGCCGCCCGGCCAGGCGACGGCGGATTGCACGCCGCACGTGCTCAAGGTGCTCGATTTCCTCGGCATCGACCTGCTGACGCCGATCGGCGGCGACGACACGCTCTCCTACGCCGCCCGGCTGCACGCCGAGGGGGTGCGGGTGCTGGCGATCCCCAAGACCATGGACAACGACGTCTTCGGCACCGACTACTGCATCGGCTTCTCGACCGCAGTGAGCCGCTCGGTCGAGTTCATCCACGCGCTGCGCACGCCGACCGGCAGCCACGAACGCATCGCCGTGATCGAGCTCTTCGGCCGCAACAGCGGCGAGACGGCGCTGATCTCGGCCTACCTCGCCGATGCCGACCGGGCGCTGATCAGCGAGGTGCCGTTCGACATCGAGCGGCTGGCGCGCCTGGTGGTCGAGGACCGGGCGCGCAACCCGTCCAACTACGCGGTGGTGGTCATCTCGGAAGGGGCGACGATCGCCGGCGGCGGCCTGGTCGAGCGCGGCGAGGCCGACGCCTACGGCCACCGCAAGCTCGGCGGCATCGGCCAGATCGCCGGCGAGGAGCTGAAGCGGCTGACCGGCATCGACATCATCAGCCAGCAGCTCGCCTACCTGATGCGCGCCGGCGCGCCCGACGCGCTCGACCGCATGGTGGCAATCTCCTATGCCAACCTCGCCATCCAGCACGCCGCCGAGGGCACCTTCGGCCGCATGATGGCGCTGGCCAGGGGCCTTTACACCTCGGTGCCGGTCGAGACCTGTCTCGCCGGCAAGAAGCGGGTCGACGTCGCCGAGTTCTATGACAGCGAGAACTACCGGCCGCGCGTGCCCCGGCCGCTCGGCAAGCCGATGTTCCTCTACTAGCGCCGGCGCGCGGCGCGGCGGCATTTGCCGTCGCGCCCCGCCGGTCTAGATTGTTGGCTCATGCGTGAGCGCGGGCGAAGCCGGTACCGGGCCTGGCGCGGGGCGGTCGTGCCGGCCCTGGCCGCTCTGGCATTGGGCGGCTGCGGCGTGCTGGCGCCGCTGCCCGCGCCGACCACGCTCGAGCAGCGCCTGGCGGCGATCCCGGCGCAGGGCCTGCCGCTGAGGGCGCCGGTCACCATCCACTGGAACGATCGCCAGGTGCCGTTCATCGAGGCGTCGCATGACGACGACCTCGCCGTCGCGCTCGGTGTCGTCCACGCCCACCTGCGCCTCGGCCAGATGGAGGTGCTGCGCCGCGTCGCCCAGGGCCGCCTCGCCGAGATGGCCGGCCCGCTCGCCCTCGACATCGACCGCTCGCTGCGCATCCTCGGCCCGGCGCGGGCGGCGCCCGAGATCTATGCCGCCATGCCGGCGGAGACCCGGCGCTGGCTCGAATCCTTCGTCGCCGGCGTCAACCACTACCTTGCGAACGTGCGCGAGCTGCCGCACGAGTTCGCCGTGCTCGGGCTGGCGCGCGAGCCCTGGCGGCCCGAGGACGTGATCGCCATCGGCCGCCTCGCCTCGGCCGACGTCAACTGGCTGGTCTGGTTCCAGGCGCTGCGGCTGCGCGGCCGCCCCGACTGGCCCGAGCTCTGGCAGCGCCTGGTGGCGCACGGCGCCGGCGCGGCGTCCGCGGCCGAGGCGGCGCCGGCGCGCACGGCGGCGCTGGCCGCGCTGCTCGCGGGCCTCAGCCGCTCGGGCAGCAACTCGCTCGCCGTCTCGGCGCGGCGCAGCGCCAGCGGCGGCGCCCTGCTGGCCAGCGACCCGCATGTCGGCATCTACCTGCCCAGCCTGTGGCTGGTGGTCGGCTACCGCTCGCCGTCGCACCACGCCGTCGGGCTGATGGGGCCGGGGCTGCCGATCATCGCGCTCGGGCGCAACCCGCGCATCGCCTGGGGCGGCACCAACCTGCACGCGGCGAGCAGCGACCTTTACGACGTCGCCTCGCTGCCGCCCGAATCGACCACCTCCCGGCGCGAGCGCATCAAGGTGCGCTGGTGGTTCGAGACCGACGTGACCGTACGCTTCTCGCCGTTCGGGCCGATCGTTTCGGACGCGCCGCTGCTCGAGGGCGCCGAGGGCAAGACGCTCGCCCTGCGCTGGCTCGGCCACTCGCCGAGCGACGAGCTGACCGCGCTGCTCAAGGTCAGCCGCGCGCGCGGCTGGGATGAATTCCGCGCCGCCTTCGCCGGCTTCGCCGTGCCGGGCGAGACCATGGTCTATGCCGACGCCGACGGCCATGTCGGCAAGCTCATCGCCGCCACCGTGCCGCGACGCCCACCCGGGCCGCCGCCCGACTTCGTGCAGCCGCCGGCGGCGGCGGGCGCCTGGGACGAGCTGGTCGGCAGCCGCGACCTGCCGGCGGTGCTCGACCCGCCGCAGGGCTTCGTCGTCTCCGCCAACGATCGGCCGGAGGGCGCGCCGGTGCCGCTCGGCTACATCTTCTCGCCCGAGGACCGCTATCGCCGCATGAGCGCGCTGCTTGCCGCCGGAGACAAGGTCGACGTCGAGCAGCTCTCGGCGCTGCAGCGCGACGTGCTGGCGCCGTCGGCGCTGAAGATGCGCGACCGCATGATCGCGGCGCTCGGCGCCGCCGCGCGCGGCCCGCTGGTCGCCGCCCTCGCCCAATGGGACGGCCGCTATGCCGAGGATTCGGCCGGCGCGCTCGCCTTCGAGCTGCTGCTGCACCACTTCGTCGCCGCCTTCTACGACGAGGGCCGGCTCGCCGCCTATCTCTCCAACTGGCGCACGCGCAGCCTGATTCACGAGGACATGGCGGAAGCGCCCGCCGGGCGGCTGGCCGACGCCATGACCCGCGCGGCGGAGGAGGCCGCACCGGCCTTCGCCCGCCTCGGAACCTGGGGCGAGATGCACCGGCTGCGGCTCGCCCACCCGCTCGGCCTGCTGCCGCTGGTCGGCCGGCGCTACCGCTTCGCCGACCTGCCGGCGGCGGGCAACAGCGAGACGGTGATGAAGACCGCGCACGGCTTCGTCGGCGACCGCCATGGCGTCCGCTACGGCTCGACCGCGCGGCACGTCTCCGATCTCGCCGACCCCGATGCCAACTATTTCGTGCTGCTCGGCGGCCAGGACGGCTGGATCAACTCCTCGACATTCAGCGACCAGCTCGATCTGTGGCGGCGCGGCGGCTATGTCCGCGTGCCGCTCGGGCTCGACGCCGTGCGGCGCGATTTCGCGCGCCGCACCGTGCTGCGCCCATGAGCGCGGCCCCTGCGGAGATGCCGGCGTGATCGACGCGACCCCGTTGCTGAGGGCTTACGCCCGCTGGCGGCTGGGACGGCTCGCCCGCGAACAGGGGCCGCAGGCGCAGGAGACCCTGCTGCTCGATCTTGTCCGCCGCGCCGCCGCCACCCGCTTCGGCCGCGACCACGGCTTCGCCGCCATCCGCACGGTCGGCGACTTCCAGGCGCGCGTGCCGCTGCGCCGCTACGAGGATTTCTGGCGCGACTACTGGCAGCCGTCGTTCCCCCGCCTCGCCGACTGCACCTGGCCCGGACGCATCCCCTATTTCGCGCTGACCTCGGGAACCACCACCGGGGTCACCAAGTACATCCCGTGTTCGCGCGAGATGGTGCGCGCCAACACCTTCGCCGCCGCCGACATCCTCGTCCACCACGTCGCCAACCGGCCGCAGAGCCGCGTGTTCGGTGGCAAGGGGTTCATGCTCGGCGGCAGCACCGATCTCAAGGCCGAGGCGCCCGGCGTCTTCAGCGGCGACCTCAGCGGCATCGCGGTGAACGAGATTCCGCGCCTCGCGCGCGGGCGTTATTTCCCGCCGCGCGATCTCGCGCTGATCGCCGACTGGGAGGAGAAGCTCAGCGTGCTGGCGCCGCGCTCGCTCGACGAGGATATCCGCGCCCTCAGCGGGACGCCGAGCTGGCTGCTCGTCTTCTTCGACAGGCTGGCCGAGTTGCGCCCCGGTGCCGATCAGCGGCTCGTCCGCTTCTACCCGCATCTCGAGCTGCTCGTGCACGGCGGCGTCAATTTCGCCCCCTACCGGCACCGCTTCGAGGCGCTGCTCGAGGGCGGCCATGCCGAGCTGCGCGAGGCCTATGCGGCGAGCGAGGGCTTCGTCGCCGTCGCCGACCGCGGGGCCGACGATGGCATGCGGCTCCTGCTCGACAACGGCCTGTTCTACGAATTCGTGCCGGTGGCCGAGCTCAGCCATGAACGACCGACGCGCCACTGGCTGGCCGACGCCGAGCTCGACCTCGAGTACGCGCTGGTGCTGACGAGCTGCGCCGGCGCCTGGGGCTACATCCTCGGCGACACGGTGCGGCTGGTTTCCAAGGCGCCGCCGCGTCTGGTCGTCACCGGGCGCACCTCCTACACCTTGTCGGCCTTCGGCGAGCATCTGATCGACGCCGAGATCGAGCGGGCGGTCGCCGCCGGCGCCGAGGCGATCGGCGCCAGCGTCACCGACTATTCGGTCGGCGCCCTGTTCCCCGAGCGCGCCGGCGAGCTGGGCGGGCATCTCTATGTGGTCGAGTTCGACGCGCTGCCGCCGACCGGCCGGCTCGCCGCCTTTGCCGCCGAGCTCGATCGCGTCCTCGCGGCGCTCAACGCCGATTACAAGGCGCACCGCGCCGGCGGCCACGGGCTTGCCGCGCCGCGGGTGGTCGCCGCCGGGCCCGGCAGCTTCGCCGCCTGGATGAAGCGCCGCGGCAAGCTCGGCGGCCAGCACAAGGTTCCGCGCATCATCAGCGATACGAAACTGTTTGCCGATCTGCGCGATTTCGTCGGCCGCGCCTGAGCGCGGCTCAGAGCACGGCGCCGGGATGGCCGAGCGCGTATTCGGTGAGCTCGCGCGTGATGTAGTCGTAGGCCTCGTCGACCGAATTGGTGCGGAACAGCAGGTTGACGTCGCCCGGGCTGATCGTGCCGTGGCGCACCAAAGCGTCGAAATTGATGACGTCGTTCCAGTAGTCGGTGCCGAACAGCACCAGCGGCAGGCGCTTGCGGATCTTGCTGGTCTGCAGCAGCGTCAGGAGCTCGAACAGCTCGTCGAGGGTGCCGAAGCCGCCGGGAAAGATCACGACCGCCTTGGCCAGGTAGGCGAACCAGAACTTGCGCATGAAGAAATAGTGGAAGTGGAAGGCGAGCTCACGCGAGACGAAGGGGTTGTCGAACTCCTCGACCGGGATCGAGATGGTCAGCCCGACATTGAGGCCCCGCGCCTCGGAGGCGCCGCGACTGCCGGCCTCCATGATGCCAGGACCGCCGCCGGTGCAGACCACGAAGCGCCGCGCGTTGCCGCCGAGCTGCTTCGACCACTCGGTCAGCCGGCGGGCGAGCTCGCGCGCGGCCTCGTAGTAAGGGGCCAGCGCCAGCTGGCGTTGCGCCTCGGTCGCATCCCCGTTGCCGTTGGCGGCCGCCTCGACCGCCTGCTCCGCCGCCTCGCGCGAGGCGATTCGCGCCGAGCCCATGATCACGATCGTGTCGTCGACATTGTAATGCGCGAAGCGGCTGGCCGGCTCGAGATACTCGGCGAGGATGCGCAAGGCGCGCGCGTCGCGGCTGTTGAGGAAATTCTGGTTCTGATAGGCTTCGACGGCGGTGCGGCGTCGCGTCATGGTTTGCCCTGCCTCGCTGATGGCCCCCGCACCATTTGATGGCAGCGGGCGCCGGCGTGCAAGGCGGGGTCAGCGCGCGCGCCTCCAGCCGCGGTCGCGCAAGCCGGCGATCAGCGAAGCGAGAAAAAACACCGCGAAGACGACGAACAGCACCTGCGCGGCGAAGCTGGTCGCCGCGGCGATGGCGCCGAAGCCGAGCAGCCCGGCGACGATGGCGACGGCGAGGAACGCGGCGGCCCAATAAAGCATCTCGTCACCCTCCCTGGGCCGGAGCCAATCCGGCTGCAAGCGCCCCGGCCATCCTGCCCTGCGACGCCGACGCCCGCCGGCGTCTTCGGGCGCGACAGCAAGGGATTTTCCTTGCAATGTCTTTATCGCCGCGGGCCGATTCGCCGGAGATGGTCCGCTGCCGCATAACAAATAGGCGCGGGCTGGTGACCTGGGTGGGGGATTGCTGTAACAATTTTCGGGCGCCAGCATTTTCCTGGAGCCAGGAGAGGCGGGCCTCCCGCACCATGCGCTTGTTGCCATCCTTTCGCGCCCGCCCGCACTGGCCGGCCTTGGTTGCCGCCGTCGCCTTCGCCCTGCCGACCGCCTGCGAGCCGATCGATACGGCGCGTCTCGGGCGCGGCCCGGATGTCGCCGCCCCCGTCCCGCCAGCGGCGGCGGCGCCGCCGCCGCCGGCGGCGGAACCGGCCGGTCCCGCCGCCGATTACCACGAGGCGATGCGCTGGCTGACCGGCGCCGGCGTCGTCCCGGACCCGGCCAAGGCCGCCGAGCACATGGAACTGGCCGCCGCCGCGGGGATGCCCGAGGCGCAGTACCTGTTCGGCCTCCTCCACGATGGCGGCCGCGGCGTGCCGAAAAGCGAGGCCGAGGCCACTCTCTGGTGGCGCCGGGCGGCGGAACAGAATCACGCCGAGGCTCAGTACGCGCTCGGCTTGGCGCTATGGCGCGGGCGCGGCGTGGCGCGCAACGACGCCGAGGCGGTGGCCTGGTTCGCCCGCGCCGCCCAGGCTGGCCATGGGGGCGCGCAGTACCAGCTCGGCCTGGCGCAATGGCTCGGTCGCGGCGTCGCGCGCAACGAGACCGCCGCGCTCAATACGATGCAGCTTGCTGCGCAGCAGCGCCTGGCCGAGGCGTCTTTCGCGCTGGGCCTCGCCTATCTCAACGGCCGCGGCGTCGACAAGGAGCCGGCGTGGGCCGCCCGCTGGCTCGGTCGGGCCGCCGAGCAAGGCTATCCCCGGGCCCAATACCTGGTCGGTTTCCAGCACGCGATCGGCCTCGGCGTCCCGCGCGACGCGGCCGAGGCGGTGAAATGGCTGACCATCGCCGCCGGCCGCGGCGACCGCGAGGCGCCGAAGCTGCGCCAGGCGCTGGTCGAGCGTCTGCCGGCCGACGTGGCGGCGAAGGCGGAGGCGCAGGCACGGCGCTGGGCGCCCGTCGCCCCCGACGCCAACGACCGGCCGACCGTCCGCTTCGTGCAGTACGCCCTGGTCGAGCTCGGGCACCTGTCCGGCCCGGTCGACGGTTTGCTCGGCGCCCAGACCCGTGCGGCCATCGTTGCCTACCAGGCTGCGACCGGCGAAAAAGCCGATGGCGTCATCGGCCTCCGGCTGCTCGACGGCCTGCGCGGCGACCTGGCGCGGCGCCGCAAGGCCGGCTGACGCCATTTTTT
>CAYTWJ010000031.1:0-15446 GCA_964442055.1 uncultured Rhodospirillaceae bacterium
GCCCGTCGCCGGATCGAGGCGGCCGAGCGCGCCGCTATATTGCGCCGTGTACCAGATCTCGCCGCCCGGACCGGGCGCGACATCGTGCGGCCCCTCGCCCTGCGGCAGCGGATAGGACCGCGTGCGTATCTCGGCCGCGCTTGATGCGGCGGCCGAGGTCAATATCAGCAAAGCGAGCGCAAGAGCGCGCATGGCCGCGCCTCCTTGCCGGACGGCGACGCCGCCATCCTAGACCCGGCCCGGCACACGCGGACGCGGCGGCTAGTCGGCCGCCAGGTCGGCGAGGATCGGGCAATCGGGCCGGTGGTCGCCGTGGCATTTCTCGGTCAGCTCGAGCAGCGTCGCGCGCATGGTCCTGAGCTCGGCGATCTTGCGGTCGATATCGGCGATATTGCGCAGCGCCACCGCCTTGACGTCGGCCGAATGGCGGCTCTTGTCGCGGTAGAGCGCGAGCAGGCTGGCCACGTCCTTTACCGAGAAGCCGAGGCTGCGCGCGCGGTTGACGAAGCGCAGCGTCTGCACGTCGGCGTCGCCGTAGGCGCGATAGCCATTGGCGGCGCGCGTCGCCGGGCGGATCAGGCCGATGCTCTCGTAGTAGCGGATGGTCTTGGCCGGCACGCCCGAGCGCGCGGCGGCCTCGCCGATGTTCAACGCGATGCCGTTCATGCTTGCGGTCTCCAGCGCTTGAGAGTGAGGGCGTTCGACACCACGCTCACGCTCGAGGCGGCCATCGCCGCGCCGGCGACGACCGGGCTCAGCAGGCCGAGCGCGGCGAGCGGGATGCCGACCAGGTTGTAGACGAACGCCCAGAACAGGTTCTCGCGGATCTTGCGATAGGTCGCGCGCGAGATGGCGATGGCGTCGGCGACCAGCCGCGGGTCGGCGCGCATCAGGGTGATGCCGGCGGTGGCCATGGCGACGTCGGCGCCGCTGCCGATGGCGATGCCGATGTCGGCCGCGGCCAGGGCGGGTGCGTCGTTGACGCCGTCGCCGACCATCGCCACGGTGCGGCCCTGTGCGCGCAGACGCTCGACCTCGGTCGCCTTGTCGGCCGGCAGCACGTCGGCCCGGTAGTCGGCGACGCCGATCTGCTCGGCGACGGCCATCGCGGTCGCGCGGTTGTCGCCGGTGAGCATCACGGTCGCGATCCCCGCGGCGACGAGGCTCTGCGCTGCGGCCTTCGCCGTCGGCCTGACCGGATCGGCGACCGCGATCAGCCCGAGCAGCCGCCGCGCCGGGGCGACCTCGGCCGCCCACAGAACCGTGCGCGCCGCATCCTCCTGTCGCGCCGCCGGCACGACGAGCGGCTCGATGTCGACGCCCTGCTCGGCCATCAGGCGGCGGTTGCCGATGGCGACGAGACGGCCGCCGACGCGGCCGACCACCCCTCGCCCGGCATGGCTCTGGAACTCGCCGACGCGCGGCAGGGCGGTGCCGGGCAGCGTCTCGGCCGCCCGTGCGATGACGGCGCGGGCCAGCGGGTGCTCGCTGCCCTGCTGGACGGCGGCGGCGGCCAGCAGCAGCTCGTCCTCGGCCACGCCCTCGGCCGGGACCAGGGCGGTCACCGCCGGCTTGCCCTCGGTCACCGTGCCGGTCTTGTCGAGGATCACCGTATCGATTCGCCAGGCGCGCTCGAGCGCGGCCGGCTCGCGGATCAGAATGCCGGCGCGGGCGGCGGCGCCGGTGCCGACCATCACCGCGGTCGGCGTGGCGAGGCCGAGCGCGCAGGGACAGGCGATGACCAGCACCGAGACGGCGGCGATCAGCCCGCCGGCGAAATCTCCCGCCAGCAGCCACCAGCCGAGCAGGGTCAGCGCCGCGATGCCGACCACGACCGGCACGAAGATGGCGCTGACCTGGTCGACCAGGTGCTGGACCGGCGCCTTGGCCGCCTGGGCGCCTTCGACCAGGGCGATGATGCGCGCCAGCATCGTGTTCTCGCCGACGGCGGCGGTTCGTACGCGCAAGAGCCCGCTGCCGTTCACCGCGCCGCCGGTGACGCGGTCCTTCACCGTCTTGGGCACCGGCAGGCTCTCGCCGGTGAGCAGGCTCTCGTCGACCTCGCTGGTGCCCTCGATCACCTCGCCGTCGACGGCGATGCGCTCGCCGGGGCGGACCACGACCACGTCGTCGAGCGCGACCAGCGACACCGGCACCTCGACCTCGCGCCCGTCGCGCTCGACCCGCGCCCGCTCGGGCCTGAGCGCCATCAACGCCCGAATCGCCGCGCCGGTGGCGCGCTTCGCCCGCGCCTCGAGCCACTTGCCGAGCAGCACCAGAGCGATCACCACTGCGCCCGCCTCGAAATAATAGTGGCCGTGGCCGAGTGCCGGGGCGACGAGCACGGCGGCGGAATAGAAATAGGCGGCGCTGGTGCCGAGCGCGACCAGCAGGTCCATGTTGCCGGTGCCGGCGCGCAGCGCCTTGCCCGCGGCTATGTGGAAGCGCGCGCCGAGCACGAACTGGACCGGCGTGGCGAGCGCGAGCTGCTGCCATCCGGGCAGCGCGAACGGGATGCCGACCAGCGGCAGCACCATGGCCAGCACCAGCGGCAGGGTGAGCAGGGCGGCGGCCAGCGCGGTCAGGCCTTCCCGACGCAGACGCGCGGCTTCGGCGGCGGCCAGCGCCCGGTCTCGCGCCGCATCGTCGGTCTTGACCTCGGCCGCATATCCGGCCCGCTCGACCGCGGCGACGAGATCGGCCGCCTTCATGACGCCGGCAATGCCGCTCACCGTCGCCCGCTCGCTCGCCAGGTTGACCGTCGCGTCGGTCACGCCGGCGACTTTGCGCAGCGCCTTCTCGACCCGCCCGACGCAGGTGGCGCAGGTCATGCCGCCAACGCGGAGCTCGCGCCGCTCGGTCGGCACGTCGTAGCCGGCCGCGCGGACGGCCTCGACCAGAGCGGGCAGGTCGAGGCCGCCGGCCGGCACCTCGACCTCCGCCCGCTCGCTGGCCAGATTGACCCGCGCCGCGCGAACCCCGGCCACGCCGACGAGCGCCTTCTCGACCCGACCGGCGCAGGTGGCGCAGGTCATGCCGCGGATCGGCAGCGCCGCGCGGTCGGCCGGGCGGTCGTCAATTCGGGCTTCGGCGAGGTTCGCGCTCATTGCGGTCCTTCCAGTTCTTGGAAGCTTTGATATAATCCTTCCAAACGCTGGAAGGTCAAGCAACTTGCTCCCAAGTGAAGGAAAGGAAGACCGGCGCCGGAATCGGGGCGATCCCTCCACCGGACGATCGGCGTGTCGCCTCGCTTGACGGCGCCGCACCGGGCCTGCTTTGTTCACCGAATCCCGCGAACGGACGCGAAATGATCGTTCTGATCGACAATTACGACAGCTTCACGTGGAACCTCGTCCACTTTCTCGGCGAGCTCGGCGCCGAGACGCGGGTCTTCCGCAACGATCAGCTCTCGGCGGCCGACGTCATGGCGATGGACCCGACCGGCATTGTGCTCTCCCCCGGCCCCTGCGACCCCGACAAGGCGGGAATCTGCCTCGACCTGATCGCCAAGGCCGCCGGCCGCGTGCCGCTGCTCGGCGTCTGTCTCGGCCACCAGGCCATCGGCCAGGTGTTCGGCGGCCGCGTCGTCCGCGCGCCCCTGCCGATGCACGGCAAGCTGAGCCGCATCCACCACGACGGCCGCGGCGTCTTCGCCGGCCTGGCGCAGGACTTCACCGCGACGCGCTACCACTCGCTGATGGTGGCGCGCGAGGGCTTCCCGGCGGCGCTCGAGATCGCCGCCGAAAGCGAGGACGGCGTGGTCATGGGGCTGCGCCACCGCCAGCACCCGATCCACGGCGTGCAGTTCCACCCGGAAAGCATCGCCTCCGAGCACGGCCACGCGCTGCTGCGCAACTTCCTCGTCCTCGCCAGCGAGCCCCGACGGCGCGCCGCATGAGCCTCGACGTCACCGATTTCAAGCAGCTGGTGGCGCTGGTCGCCGGCGGCCAGCGGCTCAGCGTCGAGCAGGCGCGCGCCGCCTTCGACATCATGATGTCGGGCAACGCCACGCCGGCGCAAATGGGCGCCTTCCTGATCGGCTTGCGCGTGCGCGGCGAGACGATCGAGGAGATCACCGGCGGCGCGATGACCATGCGCGCCAAGGCGCTGCACCTCGAGGCGCCGCCCAATGCCATCGACGTGGTGGGCACGGGCGGCGACAATGTCGGCACCTGGAACGTATCGACAGCGGCGGCCATCGTCGTCGCCGCGACCGGACAGCCGGTCGCCAAGCACGGCAACCGCGCCGCGTCGTCGAAGACCGGCGCCGCCGACGTGCTGACCGCGCTCGGCGTCAACATCGACTGCGACATGGCGCTGGTGAAGAAGGCGCTGTGGGAGGCCAATATCGGCTTCCTGATGGCGCCGCGCCATCACGGCGCCATGCGCCATGTCGGGCCGACGCGCGTCGAGCTCGGCACCCGCACGATCTTCAACCTGCTCGGCCCGCTCTCCAACCCGTCGCTGGTCAAGCGCCAGCTGCTCGGCGTCTTCGCCCGCGAATGGGTCGAGCCGCTCGCCCAGGTCATGGGCCGGCTCGGCTCGGAACGGGTCTGGGTGATGCACGGCCTCGACGGCCTGGACGAGCTGACCACCACCGGCCCGTCGCTGGTCGCCGAGCTGAAGGACGGCAAGGTCAGCACGTTCGAGGTGACGCCGGCCGATGCCGGGCTGCCGCTGGCCGAGCCGGCGGCGCTGAAGGGCGGCGACCCGGCCACCAACGCCCTTGCCCTCAACGCCGTGCTCGACGGCCATCCGGGCGCCTTCCGCGACATCGTGCTCTACAACGCCGCCGCCGCTCTGCTCGTCGCCGACCATGCCGGCGACCTCAAGGAAGGCGCGCGGATCGCCGCGGCGGCGATCGATACCGGCAAGGCGCGCCAGACGCTCGACCGGCTGATCGCGATCACCAATGAGCCGCCACCGGCGCCGCCGCCCGAAAGCCATGAGTGACGTCCTCGCCCGCATCTGCGACGACAAGCGTCGCCACGTCGGCGCGGCCAAGGCACGCCACCCGCTCGGCGCCGTCGAGGCGGCGGCGCGCGGCCAGCCGCCGCCGCGCGGCTTCCGGGCGCGCCTGGCGGCACGGGTGGCGGCCGGCGACTACGGCCTGATCTGCGAGATCAAGAAAGCATCGCCCTCCAAGGGTCTGATCCGGGCGGACTTCGATCCCCGCGCGCTGGCCCGGGCCTATCAGGCCGGCGGCGCCACCTGCCTCTCGGTGCTGACCGACGCGCCCCATTTCCAGGGCTCGGATGCCGATCTTCAGGCGGCACGCGAGGAAGTCGATTTGCCTATCCTGCGCAAGGACTTCACCATCGATCCTTATCAGGTGGCCGAGACCCGGGCGCTGGGCGCCGACTGCATCCTGCTGATCATGGCGGCGGTCGACGACGTGCTTGCGGCGGAAATCGAGGCTGCCGCGCTAAGTTACGGCCTCGACGTGCTGATCGAGGTTCACGACCGCCGCGAGCTTGAGCGGACGAGCCGCCTGCGGTCCCGCCTCATCGGCGTGAATAACCGCAATCTCAAGACCTTGGCCGTCGATCTTGCGACGACCGAGGAGCTGGCGCCGCTGCTGCCCAAGGACGCCTTGGCGGTTTGCGAGAGCGGCTTGTCGAGCCCGGCCGACCTCGCCCGGATGGCGCGGATCGGCGTGCGCTGCTTCCTCGTCGGCGAGAGCCTGATGCGTCAGCCCGATGTCGCCGCGGCGACCCGCCGCCTGCTGGCGCGGGCCGATGCGCCGGCCCAGGCGGGCTAGCAAGATGCCAAAGGCCGCCCCGCGGCGGGCAAAGCCCCGCTTCACCCATTTCGACCGCGCCGGCAAGGCGGCCATGGTCGATGTCTCGGCCAAGCCGCAGACCGAGCGGGTAGCGGTGGCCAAGGCCCGCGTCGTCATGCTGCCCGAGACCTTGCGCATGATTGCCGCCGGCAGCGCCGCCAAGGGCGACGTGCTCGGCGTCGCCCGCATTGCCGGCATCATGGCGGCGAAGCGGACCCACGAGCTGATCCCGCTCTGCCATCCGCTGGCGCTGAGCCAGGTCACGGTCGACCTCGCCTGCGACAACGCCGCCTCGGCGGTCGAGATCACCGCCACCTGCCGCCTCAAGGGGCGCACCGGCGTCGAAATGGAAGCGCTGACAGCGGCTTCGGTCGCGGCGCTCACCGTTTACGACATGTGCAAGGCGGTGGACCGCGGCATGCGCATCACCGACCTGAGGCTCGTGCACAAATCGGGCGGCAAGTCCGGCACTTACGAGGCGTCATGAAGGCGGGCCGCCAATGATCTCGGTGGCCGAGGCGCGCTCGCGCATCGTCGCCGCGCTCAAGCCCGTGCCGGCCGAGACGATCTCGCTCGCCGACGGCGTCGGCCGGGTGCTCGCCGCCGATGTGCTGGCGCGGCGCACGCAGCCGCCGGCGGCGGTTTCGGCCATGGACGGCTGGGCGGTGCGCTGGGCGGACATCGCCGAATTGCCGACCACGTTGCGGCAAGTCGGCGTCGCCCCGGCGGGCAGCGCGTACGCCGGCGAGGTCGGGCCCGGCGAGACGGTTCGCATTTTCACCGGCGGCCCCGTCCCGGCCGGTGCCGACACCGTCGTGATCCAGGAAGATACCGAGCCGGCCGAAGGCGGCGTCCGGGTGTGCGAGCGCCCGCCCGGTTTCGGCGCCCATATCCGCCCCGCCGGCCTCGATTTCCGCGCCGGCGAGGTCGGCCTGCGCGCGCCCAGGGTGCTGACGCCGCGCGACATCGGTCTGGCCGCGGCGATGAACGTGCCCTGGCTCAGCGTCCGCCGCAGGCCGCGCGTCGCCGTGCTCGCCACCGGCGACGAGCTGGTGCGCCCGGGCGAGCCCGCCGGGCCCCACCAGATCATCAGCTCGAACGGCCCGGCGATCGCCGCGCTGGTCCGCTCGGCCGGTGCCGAGGCGATCGATCTCGGCATCGCCCCCGACCGCGCCGACGCCCTGGCCGAGATCGCCGCCGGCGCGCGCGGCGCGGATCTGCTGGTCACGCTCGGCGGCGCCAGCGTCGGCGAGCACGATCTCATTCACCGCGTGCTCGGCGCGGCGGGCGCCAGCATCGACTTCTGGCGCATCGCCATGCGGCCGGGCAAGCCGCTGATGTTCGGGCGCAGCGGCGACGTGCCGCTGCTCGGCCTGCCGGGCAATCCGGTCTCGGCGCTGGTCTGCGGCCTGATCTTCCTGCTGCCGGCTCTGCGGGCGCTGCTCGGCCTGCCCGCCTTGGCCGACGGCTACGAGCCGGCCCGCCTTGGCCGCGCCCTACCCGCCAACGACCAGCGGCAGGATTATCTGCGGGCGACCCTCGAGCGCGGCGCCGAGGGCGGCTGGCTCGCGACGCCGTTTCCGGTCCAGGACTCCTCCATGCTCTCGCGTCTGGCCGATGCCGACTGCCTGATTGTGCGGCCGCCGCGCGCCCCGGCCGCCGAGGCCGGCGCCTGGGTGGACGTCGTCCGCCTCGCCGGCACCGGCCTTTAGGCCGGTTCTTCCCGATCCGGTTTTTTCTTGACCCAAGTCTAGAACCAAACTAGAACAAAGCCGAAGTTGCCATTTCGTTCCGATGACTTGCGGCCGCCTCGCCGGCCATCCGGGCGGGCCGCGGCATCCGGGCGACGCCGAGGGGAAGAACCATGCTGACTCGCAAGCAGCACGAACTGCTGATGTTCATTCACCGCCATCTCGACCGAACGGGCTTCTCGCCCTCCTTCGATGAGATGAAGGAGGCGCTCGACCTCAAGTCCAAGTCGGGCATCCACCGCCTGATCACCGGGCTCGAGGAGCGCGGCTTCATCCGCCGGCTGGCGCACCGCGCCCGCGCGCTCGAAGTGCTGCGCCTGCCCGACGCGGTGGTGCCGAAGATCGCGGCCGAAGGGGCCGAGCCGCTGCCGCGGCGCAGCCGCTTTTCGCCGAGCGTCATCCAGGGCCGCTTTCCGGCCGGCGGCGGCCGCGAGGCCAAGGGCGGCGAGCACGTGCAGCTGCCGCTCTATGGCCGCATCGCCGCCGGTACGCCGATCGAGGCGTTGCGCGACCAGTCGAACCTGATCGACGTCCCTGCGGCGCTGCTCGGCGGCGGCGACCATTACGCCCTCGAGGTCGCCGGCGATTCGATGGTCGAGGCCGGCATCCTCGACGGCGACACGGTGATCATCCAGCGCTGCGACACGGCCGACAACGGCTCGATCGTCGTGGCCCTGATCGACGACAACGAGGCGACGCTGAAGCGCCTGCGCCGGAAGGGCAACTCCGTCGCGCTGGAAGCCGCCAACCCCTCTTACGAAACCCGCATATTCGGCCCCGACCGGGTCAAGATCCAGGGACGCCTGATCGGCCTGCTGCGCCGCTACTGACCGCCCCCGCGGCCCTTGCCCAGGGGCGCTCACCCCGACCGGCGCGGGTGTGGGCGACGGTGACAGCGCCGTTCCTGCCGAGCCAGAACTGGTGCGCCCCGTCGCGGGCGAGCGCCGCCCGGTCGACGACCATCCGCGCCGCCGGGCAACGTCCCTCCACGGGCAGCGCCGTCACCACCAGATCGGCCCGCCGGCAATCGTCGTCGAGCGCCGCCGTATCGCGCGGCAGCGCAACCAGGTAGCCATTGGCCCGATAGGTGCAGCCGAGGCGGTCGCAGCGCAACTCGCCGCCGGCCGATGCGCCGGCGCCCGGCCAGTGCAGCGCCTCGCGCAATCCGGCGCGCCGCAGCCAGGTCTCGGCCGTCAGGCCGCCGCCGCCGCGTGGCGCGCGCAAGAATAGGCCGCCGTCGGCCGCGCGCACCGCCAGGAGCCGCCCCTCCTGGTCGATCCAGATGTCGGGCGGCGTTTGCAGCCAGGGGCTCAGCACGCCGACGCCGACGACCATCGCGCCGGCATAGCGCCACTTCCGGCGCCACAGGCAAAGCCAAAGCCCGCCCGCGGCGATCGCGCCGAGGCCCCAGAGTGGCATCGCCGGCACCAGGCTGACCGCGCCGGGCCAGCCGCCGACCACGACGGCGGTGGCGATGACGATGTCGACGCCCAGCCCCATCGGCCCGAGCGCCAGACCTTCGAGGCCGAAGGGCATCAGCGCGAAGGCGGCGACGGCCCACGGCATGACCCAGAGCGAGGTCACCGGCACGGCGACCAGGTTGGCAACCAGGCCGTAATCGACGAAGCGGTTGAAGTGGTAGGCGGCGAAGGGGGCGGTGGCGAAGCCGGCGACGACCGTGGTCAGCGTCACCACCGCCAGATAGAGCAGCCCGCGGCCAGCCCAGCCCGCGTTGGCACGCCAGGCGGCGAAGCGCGCCTGGGTGGCCTCGTAGAAGGCGATCAGCGCGATCACCGCCCCGAACGACATCTGGAAGCTCGCGTCGAGCAGGCTTTCCGGTGCCGGCACCAGCACGACGAGCGCCGCCCAGGCCACCGAGCGCATGGAGAGGGCATTGCGGTCGAGCATGACCGCCAGCAGGACCAGCCCCGCCATGACGAACGACCGCTGGGTCGGCACCGCGCTGCCGGAAAGCTGCAGGTAGGCGAAGGCGCCGAGCAGCGCCGCCGCCGCGGCGATCTTCTTGATCGGCTGGAACAGCGTCAGCCGCTCCGACAGCGCCAGCACCAGACGCACGGCGAAGAAGACCACGCCGGCGACCAGCGCCAGGTGGAGGCCCGAAATCGACAAGAGATGGGCGAGGCCGGAGTCGCGAAACGCCGCGTCGACGTCGCCCGGAATGCCGCCGCGCTCGCCGGTCATCAGCGCGGCGGCAACCGCCCCCGTCGGCCCCGGCAGCGCGGCTACGATCCGCTGCGTGAGGTCCTGGCGCACCCCGCCGAGCCAGACGCGATAGCGCGAGAGCGCGTCGCCGTCTTCGGCCAGCGGCGGGATCGCTTGCGCCGGCGACAGAGCGAAGCCGACGGCGCCGAGGCGCTGGAACCAGGCGGCGCGGGCGAAGTCATAGGCGCCGGGCGCCGCCGGCGGCGGGGGCGGCAACAGGATCGCCCGCACGCGCACCCATTGCCCGGGCCGCAGCGGCTCGCCGGCGCGACGCTGGTTGATCCGTATCCGCTCGGGCGTCGCGGCCGGGGCCAGCCGCTCGATCACCAGGCGGTCGAGGACGAGACGCACCCCGCCCTCGCGCGGCTGCACCTCGATCAGCCGCCCCAACACGAACACCGGCCCGTGCCGGCGCTCCAGCACCGGCGCGGCGACCCCTGCCGTCCGCCATGTCGCCGTCGCCAAGCCGGCGGCGAACACCGCGACAGTCAGCAATGGGATGGAAATCTCGGGCCGACGGTAGAGGCTGGCGGCGGCCAGCGCCGCCAGGGCCAGGATCGCACCCGTCCAGTACGGAGGCTCGCTCGGTAGCAGGAAATAACAGGCGATCCCGCCGCCGAAGCAGGCCGGCAACCAGAGGAACCAGCGGTCGCGCTCGGCGGCGAAGGCGCCGGCAAGCCAGAGACGGTGGTCGCGTGCGAGAGCGGCCCGGAAAGCCGGGCCGAACCCTCTCAGCCTGCGCCACCACGTTCCCGCCGGCACGCGCACGCCCTGTCTCCGATCTGGCCGGGTCGCCGCCCAGTATCCGCCAGATCAGCCCAAGACAAAGCACGGAAAAATGCGGCGACCGGTTCCGCTGGCGTCGGTCCCCAGGCACGAAAACGCGCCGGATGCAGGCCGGCCGTCTCGGCCTGACCGACCCGTCAAAGACAATCCCGACCGCGGCGCCAGCGCTGCGAATATTGGCGCCAAATCAGGTTCGGCAGAGAAAAGAAATGACCATTTCGCCTCCGGCAGAAGCGCCCAACGGCGGTCGAAATCGCCCAAGACGACATCGCCGGCCGTGCTCTTTTCGTCATTGTCTTAACTATTTGGTAAACGGCCACGGTTTATTGCGTATTGATGGTGGCAAGCCGTCACCCTGCTCACTACGGAGGGACCATATTATGGCCATGAGCAAGCGAAAGAGCCGCCGCGCGCCGGCGAAGACTGCCAAGAAGGCGAAGTCGGCCAAGAAGTCGACCGGCCGCAAGGTCACCCGCCGGGCAACCGCCCGTCGCAGCAAGACCCGGCGCGTTACCGCCCGCCGGACGACCAGCCGTCGCCGGACCACCGGCAAGGTGGTGCGCAAGGCGAAGGCGCGCCGTACGTCGCGCCGGGCCGCCTGAGGCCCATTACGCGCGGCCCCGCGCCGCGCGCCATTTCCCGGATTACCAGTTCCTGTTGGCGTGAACGGCGGTTCCTGCGGGAGCCGCCGTTCTTGCATCCGCCCGCCCGTATCGCCTCGGCGCAAGGGATGTGCTAGAACGCCGCGCGTTTCCCGACACCCTTCGCCGATTGCCGATGACCGTCGTTACCCGTTTTGCGCCCTCGCCGACCGGCTTCCTGCATATCGGGGGCGCCCGTACCGCGCTGTTCAACTGGCTGTTCGCGCGCCACCACGGCGGCCGCTTCCTGCTGCGCATCGAGGACACCGACCGCCAGCGCTCGACGCCCGAGGCCATCGACGCGATCTTCGAGGGGCTGCGCTGGCTGGAGATCGACTGGGACGGCGAGCCGGTGTTCCAGTTCCCGCGCGCGCCGCGCCATGCCGAAGTGGCCCGCCGCCTGCTCGCCGAGGGCAAGGCGTATTACTGCTATTGCAGCCCCGAGGAGCTCGAGGACATGCGCTCCCGTGCCCGCGCCGAGGGCCGGCCGGTGCGCTATGACGGCCGCTGGCGCGACCGCGACCCGCGCGAGGCGCCGCCCGGGGTCAAGCCGGTGATCCGCTTCAAGGCCCCGACCGCGGGGCGGACCGTCATCAAGGACCATGTCCAGGGCGACGTGGTGATCGCCAACGAGCAGCTCGACGACATGGTGCTGCTGCGCGCCGACGGCACGCCCACCTACATGCTCTCGGTCGTCGTCGACGACCACGACATGGAGATCACGCACGTCATTCGCGGCGACGACCATCTCACCAACACCGCGCGGCAGATGCAGCTCTACCTGGCCGCCGGCTTCCCGATGCCCGAGTTCGCCCACGTCCCGCTCATCCACGGCCCCGACGGACACAAGCTCTCCAAGCGCCACGGCGCCCTCGGCGTCGATGCCTACCGCGACATGGGCTATCTGCCGGCGGCGATGCGCAACTACCTGCTGCGGCTGGGCTGGAGCCACGGCGACGACGAGATCATCGCGACCGCGCAGGCGATCGCCTGGTTCAACCTCGAGAGCATCGGCCGCTCGGCTGCCCGCTTCGATTTCGCCAAGCTGCAGAACGTCAACGGCCACTACATGCGCGAGGCGAACGACGCCGAACTGGTCGAGCGGGTGCTGCCGTTCCTGGCCAAACAGGCAGGGCACGAGATCGATGCCGCCGGCGTGAAACGCCTGGCCGCCGCCATGCCGGGCCTCAAGGAGCGGGCCAAGACCCTGGTCGAGCTGGCCGACGGCGCTCTTTTCCTGGTCGCCCGCCGCCCGATCCGGCCCGACGAAGCCGCGGCGAAGCTGCTCACCGAGCCGGCCCGGTCGCTTCTGGCCAAGGCGGCGACGCGGCTCGCCGAGGTGTCATCGTGGACGCCGGGCGAAACCGAGGCGGCCGTTCGCGCCCTTGCCGCGAGCGAGGGGGTGAAGCTCGGCCAGCTGGCCCAGCCGCTCCGCGCGGCGCTGACCGGCCGGACGACCTCGCCGCCGATTTTCGACGTCCTGGCGGTTCTTGGGCGCGACGAGAGCCTGGCCCGCATCGCCGATGCGGCGCGTTAGCCGGGCAATCGCCCACTTACTATTGTGCAGCGCGGTAGGATATAATTTCCCGCTGTTTTGCGGGGCTGGCCGCGAAGCGGCGGCGTCGGCAAATCGGTAAAGGAGTCAGGTCGATGAACAAGAAGACGGGCAACGGCACGGTCAATTTGCGCGAGGCCGGGACGGAAAAGTCAGTCAGTCTGCCGTTGCTGCACGGCACCGTCGGGCCGTCGGTCATCGACATCCGCAAGCTGTACGCCGAGACCGGCCACTTCACCTACGATCCCGGCTTCACCGCCACGGCGAGCTGCGAGAGCAAGATCACCTTCATCGACGGCGACGCCGGCATCCTGCTCTATCGCGGCTACGACATCGCCGAGCTCGCCGAGCGCAGCGACTTCATGGAGGTCTGCTACCTGCTGCTCAAGGGCGAGCTGCCGACCGCCGAGCAGAAGGCCAAGTTCGTGCACGACATCATCCACCACACGATGGTGCACGAGCAGATCAACTTCTTCTTCCGCGGCTTCCGCCGCGACGCCCACCCGATGGCGGTGATGTGCGGGGTGGTCGGCGCGCTCAGCGCCTTCTACCACGATTCGACCGACATCAGCGATCCGCGCCAGCGGATGGTCGCGTCCTACCGCCTGATCGCCAAGATGCCGACCATCGCGGCGATGGCCTTCAAGTACTCGATGGGCCAGCCCTTCGTCTATCCGCAGAACCATCTCGGCTACGCCGAGAACTTCCTCAACATGACCTTCGCCGTGCCCTGCGAGCCCTACAAGGTGAACCCGGTGCTGGCGCGCGCGCTCGACCGCATCTTCATCCTGCACGCCGACCACGAGCAGAACGCCTCGACCTCGACCGTCCGGCTCGCCGGCTCGTCAGGCGCCAACCCCTTCGCCTGCATCGCCGCCGGCATCGCCTGCCTGTGGGGCCCGGCGCATGGCGGCGCCAACGAGGCGGTGCTGAAGATGCTCGAAGAGATCGGCTCGGTCGAGCGGGTGCCCGAATACATCGAGCGCGCCAAGGACAAGACTTCCGGCTTCCGGCTGATGGGCTTCGGCCACCGCGTCTACAAGAATTACGACCCGCGCGCCAAGGTGCTGCGCCAGGCCTGCTACGAGGTGCTCGACGAGCTCGGGGTCAAGAACGAGCCGCTGCTCAAGCTGGCCATGGAGCTCGAGCGCATCGCCCTCGAGGACGAGTATTTCGTCGAGAAGAAGCTCTACCCCAACGTCGATTTCTATTCCGGCATCATCCTGCGCGCGATGGGCTTCCCGACCAGCATGTTCACGGCGCTGTTCGCGCTGGCGCGCACCGTGGGCTGGGTGGCACAGTGGAACGAGATGATCGAGGACCCCTCGCAGAAGATCGGCCGGCCGCGCCAGCTCTACACCGGCGCGGCGCACCGCCCCTATGTACCGTTGGGCGAGCGCGGGTAGACGCGCATGACCGGGCGCCCCGGCAGGGAGTTCGATCGACGGCCGCCTGGCGGCGCGCCGGCGAGCGTCCCTCTCGCCGGCCGGCCCCCGCTGCGCGCAGCGGCCAACGACAACCGGCTGTCCCCCGCCGTGCTCATCCGCCGCCTGGCGCCGGCCGGGCTGCTGATCGGCTTGGCCGGGCTGCTGGTCTGGCTTCTCGCCGGCTGAGCCCTGCCGCCCTTGCTTTCGAGCAAGCGCCGAGGGGAAAACGTCTGCCACCATGACGGCCATTCCGACCCGCGCGGCGGCGCCGAGCGAGGTCGCAATTCGCGCCGCGACCGCTGGGACGGCGCGAACGGGAGTAGGCCATGCAGATCGTGCTTGACGAAAAGGATCTCGCCGCCATGCCGGAGGAACTGCGCCGCCGGCTGCTCGACTATGTCGCCGGCCGCCTTCCCCCGCCCAAGGCCGGCGCCGGCGAACCGCTGCGGGCCCTCAACCAGATGCAGGCGGTGGCGTTGCTGCGCGAGCTGAGCTTCGCCAAGGGCGGCGGGGACCTGCGCACCCTGCTCGAACGCGTCGTCCGCGCCGGCGACAAGCCGCCGGCAAGCGCGGCTCTGGTCAAATCGCTGCGCCTGAAGGGCGCGGCCGAGCTCGGCCGCCGCATTGCCGCGGTGGAGCGCGTGGCACGCAAGCTGCCCGGGGCGGACGGCCGCCCCCTGCTGCAGGTGGGCGCGGAAGACGGCGCCGTCGTCATGCACCCGGCCACGCGGGGGGCGCTGACGGACGTGCTCGACCGTCTCGCCCGGTCGGGCGAGCACGAGGAGGCGCTGTGGGAGTAGCGGGCGATCAGGCCCGCTCGATCAGCTCGATCTTGTAGCCGTCGGGGTCCTCGATGAACGCGATCACCGCGCCGCCATGCTTCATCGGTCCCGGCGGACGGGTGATCTTCACGCCCTCCGCGGCCAGCCGCGCGCAGGCGCCGTAGATGTCCGGCACGCCGATCGCCAGATGGCCGAAGGCGGTGCCGAGCTGATAGGGTTCCTTCTGGCCCCAATTGTGGGTAAGCTCGATCATGGCATGGTTCGCCTCCTCGCCGTAGCCGACGAAGGCGAGCGTGAACTCGCCGGTCGGGTAGTCCTTCTTGCGCAAGAGCTTCATGCCGAGCAGGCGGGTGTAGAAGTCGAGCGAGCGGTCGAGATCCAGCACCCGGATCATGGTGTGGAGCAAACGGAAGCGCTGCGCGTCCGGCGGCGCAGACTTGGCCCTTTCGGTATCGGCGACGGTCATGGCTTGTCCTCCTTCGATTTCGGCGGCAGGCCG
>CAYTWJ010000032.1:0-15411 GCA_964442055.1 uncultured Rhodospirillaceae bacterium
GCAGGTGATTTGTCGTTGGGACAAGAAGGGCGGCGGGCCGGGTGTCGCTCAGGCCAGGCGCCTGGAAGGGGTTGAAGAGGCGGGCCCCCATGCGCCGGCTCCAGTCGGCCGCGGGTCAAGGCCACCGGCGCCGGCCAGCATGAGCCCGTTTCCCCGGCCGCACGTCATGCGCTAGCCTGTTACTCGACTGGTTTCGAGAAACCGGACAGGTTACGTCGATGCCGTTCACGCTCGTCTCCGCCGCATTCGCGCCGCAAGGTGAGATACCCGCGCGCTACACATGCGAAGGCGCCGACATCTCGCCACCGCTGGCCTGGTCGGACGCGCCCGAGGGCACGAAGAGCTTCGCCCTCATCGTCGACGACCCCGATGCCCCCGACCCGAAGGCGCCGCGGATGACGTGGGTTCACTGGGTGCTCTACAACCTGCCGGCAACGGCCCGTGCCCTGCCGGAAGGCGTCAAGCCAAGGGCGCTGCCCGCGGGCACCAAGGAAGGGCGGAACGACTGGAAACGAACCGGCTACGGCGGCCCGTGTCCGCCGATCGGGCGGCATCGCTACTTTCACAAGCTGTATGCCCTGGACGCGGTCCTGCCGGATCTGGGCGCGCCGACGAAGCGGGAGCTGGAAAAGGCGATGGCCAAGCACATCGTGGCGCGGGCCGAACTCGTCGGGACCTACGAGAAGGCGTGAACCGACGCGCAGCGGCCAGCCCGCCCCGAGCGCCCGCAGGGCTCAGGTCGGATCGCATTTCCTGCATCGGAGCCAGGGCCATGACGGGCCCCGATCGCGACTCCCTGGGAAAGGTTGAAAGCCCGGGTTCGTCGGGGTCTTGGCCGACCCGAGGCAGGGGCATCGCTCGGCGCTGGCTCGCCGCCTGAAGCGGCGGCCGCATTTGACCGGAATCCGCGATCAGCATCGACCGGAACGCGCAGCGGCGGCGAAGCGCCCAGCCAGCCAGGCATCGGCCGCCTGCCGCCCGGCCGCCTTCAGGCGCAGCAACAGCTGCTCGTCGGGAAAGACGCGGCTGGCGCGGCCCAACGGAGCGAGAAACGGCCCGCCTTCGATGAAAACGAACCGGTGGCGGCGCAGGCGCCGGCGCAATCGCCCGCCGACGGCCGTCCCGTTCGCGGCGGCGAGGCGCGCCCGGTCGATCGCCGCCAGCTCTTGCGCCAGCGGCTGCGCGAACACCAGCCACGCAAGCCGCTCGTCGATTTCGGCTGCCGTGGCGGGAGCGGCGGGCGCCCGCAACGGCTCCAGCGCGATGACGAGCGTCTCGTTGGGCCCCTCTGCTTCGAGGAGAGGCCACAGCGGCGGGTTCGCCGAAAAGCCGCCGTCCCAATAGAGGCGGCCGGCAATCCGCACCGGCGGCATCAGTCGCGGCAGGCAAGCCGACGCAAGGACAACCTTGGCCGACGCGTCGCGGCGGCGGAAAATTCGCGGCAGGCCGCTGGAGACGTCGGTGGCAGCGATGAACATTTCGATCGGCGCCGCCCGCCGCACCCGGCGAAAATCGATGTGCGACAGCAGAATGTCGCGTAACGGATTGATCATGTAGGGATTGATCTGGGTCGGCGCGAACAGCCGGGTAACGAGATCGAGCGCCAGCATGGCCGATCGCCGGTCGGCGATGACGCCGAGCGCCGGGGGTCCGCCGACCGCCGCCACCGCGTTCCAGACTGCGTCGAGCTTGGCCCGCGCGCCCGCGCGGCCGGCCGAGGCAAGACCGTCGGTCAAGGCGACGGCGTTGAGCGCCCCCGCGCTCGCGCCGCTCACGGCATCGATGACGACGCGCTCGTCCTCGAGCAAGCGATCGAGCACGCCCCAGGTGAAGGCGCCATGCGTCCCGCCGCCTTGCAGGCCCAGATTGATGCGGAGGCGGCCGCCGTTCCGTTCGGCCGCACTGCGAAAGGGACGAAAAACACGCCGCAACGGCATGACAACCCGACAGGCTGCGGCGTTTCCTGCCCTTGCGGCCGGATTCGACTGCTTGCGTCGCGCCGGTCCGTCGTTGGCGACGATTATACCATCGGACTTGGCGTCCCGCCCGTGCGATTGGCCCGGCGACCCTCCGGCCGACGGGCGGCGACGCAATTCCGTGGCACGCGCGGTATAGGCACAGTCGGTCCCGCCTCTTGGATCAGCCACTGGAATGGCGCATGTTTGGCCGGCACCCTGCGGCCCCGGCGTGGCAACGGAGCAGGGTTATGGCGCACGAGAAGGCAGGGCCCGCCGTCATCGCCAACGAGTTGACGCGCCGGTTCGGCGAGCTTGTTGCCGTCGATCGGGCCAGCCTGAGCGTCGAGCCGGGCGAGATTTTCGGCCTCATCGGTCCCAACGGCGCCGGCAAGAGCACGCTCATCAAGATGCTCACGACCCTGCTGCCGCCCACCGGGGGGACAGGCTTCGTCGCCGGATTCGACATCGTGCGCGATCTTCTTCGCCAGCAATGCCATCTATCCGCTGTCGCTGATGCCAGGCTGGCTGCGTGCGATTTCCCATTTCAACCCGTTGACCTACGAGGTCGACGCGCTCCGTGCCCTGATGCTCGCCGGAGGCGTCTCGGAATACGGATTGCTGCTGGACTTCGGCGTGCTGCTTGCGGCGGCTGCGGCGCTGACGGCGATCGCGGCACGGATGTACGGGCGAATGGGCTTCTGACCGAGCGACAGGCGCGGCAGCTGAACATGCCGTCGAAGCGGCGGCCCACGCCGGTGGGAAGAAGATCACGACGCCGGCCGCCGTGCGGTGGCGGTCTGCCGGTCGATCACCGCCGGCGCAGCGCGGCCGCCTGCGGCCGATGCCGGCAAACCCCGTCGCCCGCGCCGTCCGCAACAACGGTCAGCGGCGCGCGCAATTGCGTCAAGACGAGCTGGCGCTCAGTGAACCGGGCGCGCCGCTTCGAGCACCTGCCCGGCCAGATCGTGCGACCACCGGGCCAGGTCATCGACCGAGAGGAACCCGGCCATCGCCTTGCCGCGGTCGAGGACGGCGAGTCGCCGGATGTGCTTCTGTCCCATCAGCCGCGCCGCCTCCGCGCAGTCCTGGTCGTCGTAGCACCAGCTGACTTCGGCGGACATGACTTGGCGGACCGTGGTCTTGGTGGGGTCGAAGCCGTTCGCGACCGCCCGGCAGCAGATGTCACGGTCGGTGATCATTCCCAGCAGCTTGCCGTTCTCCAGCACCGGCAAGGCGCCGACATTCCGCTCGCGCATGATGCGGGCGCAATCCGTCAGCGACAGGTCGGGGCGCACGCTCTCGACCTTCCGGGTCATCAGTTCCTTGATCAGCATCGTCGCCTCCTTCGCCTGGATCTTGCACCAGGCAGCGGGGAGGGCCTCCGCGATTCGCCGGCCGTCGTGGACACAGGCGATCGCCCGGCCCGTTCCCGACGGTCGGCGAGTAGCACATCCGCGGGCGCACAACGTTGATCGAGGTTAGCCCGGCGCTCGCCTGATTGATTGGCCGTGTTCGTCATCGCTTGCGGCGCGCGCCCGGGCGGGCCCCGGGCGACGCGGTCGGCGGCCGGGGTCCCGCGCCGAGGCGCTCGGCCAACTCGTCGATGAATCCGGCCAGGCACTTGTGCAGCTTCTCGCGCGCCGCGTCGAGCGGCACCCATTCGGCACGGTCGATCTCGGGGAATTCGGCGCTTCGCCCCGAATGCGGCGGCCATTCCATGCTGAAGACGTTGCTGCGCAGCCTTGCGGGATCGAAGTCGCCCTCGAGCGCAAAAGCATGCACAACCTTGCCGCCCGGCTGCCGGCGCGGCGCGAGCGCGACGAACCGGCCGGCGGGCGCCAGCCCGGTTTCTTCGGCGAATTCGCGCCGGGCGGCGGCAAGCGCGTCCTCGCCGGCGTCAAGCTCGCCCTTGGGGATCGACCACGCGGCGCGATCCTTGCCCGTCCAGTAGGGTCCGCCGGGATGAACGAGCAGCACCTCGATGGCGCTGCCGCGCCGCCGGTACAGGATGATACCCGCACTCGTCTTCGCCACGTGGCAGCCTCCGTCAGGCCGAGCTTCGCGTCCGGGCGTGGCATCGCATGCGCTCGATCCCGTCGCCGATGATGGCTTCCTTCCCGATGCCGCTGTCGGTCGCCGGCGGGGCCGGCGCGTTCAGCAGGTCGCGTGGAACAGGCCGCCGACACTCTCCTGTCGCTCAGCCTGTTTTAGAGCTGTTTTAGAGGTCGACGGCCTTCATTTCCGTCGGGCGGCAGGGAGTCCCGCGTTCCGGGCAATCGACAATTGTTGGACAATCCAATAATATCCGTCGCTGATATTAAGGAACGTATCCCCCATCGCCTGATGGGGCGGTCGATAAAAGCACCACGGGAGGAGAGCCATGAAGCGTATTCTCGCGGCTGCCGCCGCGCTCGGCGCCGCTATCGGGCTTGGCATGACGGCCAGTGCCCCGGCGCGGGCAGCCGATGTCACCCTCAAGCTGCACCATTTCCTGCCGCCGGTCGCCCCGGCGCACACCAAGATGCTGGCGCCTTGGGCGGAGAAGGTGGCCAAGGAATCCGGCGGCCGGATCAAGATCGACATCTTCCCGGCGATGCAGCTCGGCGGCTCGCCGCCGCAGCTGATCGACCAGGTGCGCGACGGCGTCGCCGACATCGTCTGGACGCTGCCCGGCTACACGCCCGGCCGCTTCCCGAAATCGGAGGTGTTCGAGCTGCCGTTCATGCACTCGACCACCGTCGCCACCAACAAGGCGCTGTGGGACTACGAGCAGAAACACGGCGACGAGTTCAAGGATTTCAAGATCATCGCCTTCCACGTCCACGCCGGGCAGCTCTTTCACTCGGCGGTGCCGATCCGCAAGGTCGACGACATCAAGGGCCTGAAGATCCGCACCCCCACCCGCACCGGCGGCTGGCTGATCGAGGCGATGGCCGCGACCCCGGTCGGCGCGCCGGTGCCGAAGATCCCGGAAATGCTGTCCAAGCGGGTGGTGGACGCGGTGCTGATCCCCTACGAGGTCACCGTGCCGCTGAAGGTGCACGAGCTGGTCGATTTCCACATCACCCTCGACGACCCGGTCTACCGGCGGCTCAACACCTCGGTGTTCATCATCGCCATGAACAAGGCGAAGTACGATTCCCTGCCCGCCGACCTGAAGAAGGTGATCGACAACAATTCCGGCGCCAGCCAGTCGGAGTGGATCGGCAAGGTCTGGACCGAGGTCGAGGAGCCCGGCGAGAAGGCGGCCGCCTCCTCCGGCGAGCTGATCAAGCTGCCGCCGGCCGAGGTGGCGAAGCTGCGGGCGATGGTCGAGAAGCCGGTCACGGACCGCTGGGTCGCCGAAGTGGGCCAGAAGGGCGTCGATGGCGCGGCGCTGGTCAAGGAAGCGCGGGCGCTGCTGGAGAAGTACAGCAAGTGAGGGTCGGGCTCGGCCGCCGGGCCGGCCGCCGGGGGCGAGCAGGTGAGTGATTCGCAGGGGCGAGCGGGCGGCCGCCCGGCCGATCCGGTCGGCCGCCTGCTGCACGGCTTGGCCTTCGCCCTGATGCTGGCGGGCGGCACGCTGGTCTCGGCGCTCAGCCTCATGGTCGTCATCAGCGTGGCCGGGCGCTGGCTCTTGCTGGCGCCGATCCCGGGCGATTTCGAGATCGTGGCGATGGGCACGGCAGTCGGTGTCTTCCTGTTCTTGCCCTACTGCCATATGCAGCGCGGCAACGTGCTGGTCGACCTGTTCCTGGCTCGGGCGCCGGCCTGGCTGCAAGCGCTCTGCGACGTCTTCAGCGACCTTGTCCTGGCGGCGATCGCCGGCCTGCTGGCCTGGCGGCTCTGGCTCGGCGGCGTCGACATGTTCCGCTACAACGAGACCTCGATCACCCTCGCCATCCCGACCTGGTGGGCGTTCCCGTTCGCGGTCGCCGGCTTCGGCCTGCTGGCGATTTGCTGCCTCTACACGGCAACGCGCGATCTGCTGACGAAGATGCGATGACCAGCTTCGGGGTTTCGCTGCTGGCGATCGTCGTGCTGATCGCGCTGCTGGTCGTCCGCGTTCCGGTCGGCCTGGCCATGCTGGTGGTGGGCATCGGCGGCTATGTCAGTTTGGCCGGCATCACGCCGCTGATCAGCTATGCCAAGACCGGGCCCTACTGGGCCTTCGCCAATTACGACCTGTCGGTCATCCCGATGTTCCTGCTGATGGGGGCCTTCGCCAGCCGCGCCGGGCTGAGTCGCGCCCTCTTCACCGCCGCCAACGCCTATCTCGGCCATCGTCCCGGCGGCGTGGCGATGGCCACCATCGGCGGCTGCGCCGGCTTCGGCTCGATCTGCGGCTCGTCGCTGGCGACGGCCGCGACGATGGCCCACGTGGCGCTGCCCGAACTGCAGCGCTACCGCTATTCCGGCCGGCTTGCCACCGGCACGCTGGCGGCGGGCGGCACGCTCGGCATCCTGATCCCGCCCTCGGTGCCGCTGGTCATCTACGCGATCGCGGTCGAGGCCAACATCGTCACCCTGTTCCAGGCGGCACTGATCCCCGGCTTGCTGGCGACGGCCGGCTATCTGATCGCGATCGCGATCTATGTGCGCCTGCGGCCCGAGGCCGGCCCGGTCGGGGCGCGGGCGAGCCGCAGCGAGCGGCGCCGCGCGCTGCTCGACATCTGGCCGGTGCTGCTGATCTTCGCGCTGGTGATCGGCGGCATCTATGCCGGCGTCTTCACTCCGACCGAGGGCGCCGCCGTCGGCGCCGTCGGCACCGCGCTGATCGCCGTCGCGCGCCGGGCGCTCGGGCTGCGCGGCTTCGTCGAATGCCTGAAGAGCGCGGCGATCTCGACCGCGATGATCTTCCTTATCCTGCTCGGCGCCAATTTCTTCAATGCCTTTCTCGGCCTGTCGCGCATGCCGATCGAACTGGCCGAGGCGGTCGGCGCGAGCGGGCTGTCGCCGATGACCGTGATGGTGCTGGTGGTGGTGATCTACGTCCTGCTCGGCTGCGTCATGGACAGCCTGGCGATGATCCTGCTGACCGCGCCGGTCTTCTGGCCGGTGATCTCGGCGCTCGATTACGGGCTGCCGGTCGACGATCTGCGCATGTGGTTCGGCATCATCGTCCTGATCGTGGTCGAGGTCGGCCTGATCACGCCGCCGGTCGGCCTCAACGTCTACGTGATCAATTCGCTGGCGCCGGGCGTGCGCATGAAGGAGACCTTCGCCGGGGTGCTGCCGTTCCTCGCCTCCGATTTCGTCCGCGTCGTCCTGCTCATCCTCTTTCCGTCGATCACGCTGCTGCTGCCGCATCTCTTGAAATGACCGGCCGATCGCCGCAGCCGCCGGGTTGGCGGCGACCTGGTGGCGCGCCCGCCGCCGCGAGCTTCGGTTTGCCGGCCGGCGGATTCTCATCTTTAATCGGGGCC
The DNA here is from genome assembly GCA_964442055.1 of uncultured Rhodospirillaceae bacterium. GTDB lineage: Bacteria > Pseudomonadota > Alphaproteobacteria > Ferrovibrionales > Ferrovibrionaceae > CAYTWJ01. The sequence goes on from CAYTWJ010000032.1 coordinate 7,364, forward strand.
CGCCGGCGGCGGGCACGGTCCAGGGGCCGGAGGCGGTATTGAGGGAGGAGTTGCGGCGATGACAGCGAGAGCGGGCGCGACGGCGCGCCCGGCGGCCGAGGCCCAGCCGATGACCGAGGTGATGCACTTCATCAACGGCGCCTTCACGCGGGGCGGCAGCGGCAAGAGCTTCGTCAACCGCTCGCCGGTAACCGGCGGCGTCATCGGCAGCGTGCACGAGGCCGGCGCGGCCGAGGTCGATGCGGCGGTCGCGGCGGCGCGCGCGGCGCTGACCGGGCCGTGGGGAAAAATGACCGTGGCCGAGCGCACCGACCTCCTGGCCAAGGTCGCCGACGAGATCAGCCGCCGCTTCGACGACTTCCTCGCCGCCGAGGTGGCCGACACCGGCAAGCCGGCCTCGCTCGCCTCGCATCTCGACATCCCGCGCGGGGCGGCGAACTTCAAGATGTTCGCCGATGTCATCAAGACCGCGGCGACCGAGTTCTTCCCGATGCCGACGCCGGACGGCGCCGGCGCGATCAACTACGCGCTGAGGGTGCCGAAGGGGGTGGTCGCGGTGATCTCGCCGTGGAACCTGCCGCTCCTGCTGATGACCTGGAAGGTCGGGCCGGCGCTGGCCTGCGGCAACACCGTGGTGGTCAAGCCCTCGGAGGAGACGCCGTCGACGGCGACGCTGCTCGGCGAGGTGATGAACGCGGTCGGCGTGCCGCCGGGGGTTTATAACGTCATCCACGGCTTCGGCCCCGATTCCGCCGGCGAGCTGCTGACCCGCCATCCGGGCGTCGACGCCATCACCTTCACCGGCGAGACCCGCACCGGCGAGGCGATCATGCGCCAGGCGGCGGTCGGGGTGCGCGACGTCTCCTTCGAGCTCGGCGGCAAGAACGCCGCGCTGGTCTTCGCCGACTGCAACCTCGACAAGGCGATCGAGGGCACCATGCGCTCGGTCTTCGCCAATTGCGGCCAGGTCTGCCTCGGCACCGAGCGGGTCTATGTCGAGCGGCCGGTCTTCGACGCCTTCGTGCGCCGGCTGAAGCAGGGCGCCGAGGGCTTGAGGCTTGGCGACCCCTGGGAGGCGACGACCACGCTCGGCCCGCTGATCAGCGCCGAGCACCGCGACAAGGTGCTGTCCTACTACCGCCGCGCCGCGGCCGAAGGGGCGACGGTGGTCACCGGCGGCGGCGTGCCGGAGATGGCGGGCGAGCTCGCCGGCGGCGCCTGGATCGAGCCGACGATCTGGACCGGGCTGCCCGAGGATTCGGCGGTCGTGCGCGAGGAGATCTTCGGGCCGTGCTGCCACGTGCGCCCGTTCGACGACGAGGCCGAGGCGGTGCGGCTCGCCAACGACACGCGCTACGGCCTCGCCTGCTCGGTGTGGACCGAGAACCTGTCGCGCGCGCACCGGGTGGCGGCGCAGATGGAGGTCGGGCTGTGCTGGGTCAATTCCTGGTTCCTGCGCGACCTGCGCACGCCCTTCGGCGGCAGCAAGCAGTCCGGCATCGGCCGCGAAGGCGGCGTCCACTCGCTCGAGTTCTACACCGAGCTGCGTAACGTCTGCGTCAAGCTGTGAGCGAAGCGATGGCGCCGAGCGACGACAGGGTGGCGCGGGCGGCCGCGCGCATCCGCGAGGCCTACGCCACCGGCAGCCCGTGCGCGCCGGTGCGCGAGCTCTTGCCGGCGAACGACCTCGCCGCCGCCTATGCGGTGCAGAATGCCAACACCGAGCGCTGGCTCGGCGAGGGCCGGCGGCTGGTCGGGCGCAAGATCGGCCTCACCGCCAAGGCGGTGCAGCGCCAGCTCGGCGTCGACCAGCCCGATTACGGCATGCTCTACGCCGACATGAGCGTCGGCGACGGCGAAGAGATCGCGCACGCCCGCGTGCTGCAGCCCAAGGTCGAGGCCGAGGTCGCCTTCGTGCTCGAGCGCGACCTCGCTCTCGAGCAGCCGACCGTCGCCGACGTGATCCGCGCCGTCGCCTACGCGCTGCCGGCGATCGAGGTGGTGGGCAGCCGCATCGCCAACTGGGACATCCGCATCGTCGATACCATCGCCGACAACGCCTCTTCGGGCCTGATCGTCCTCGGCGGCCCGCCGCGCAAGCTCGACGGCCTCGACCTGCGCGCCTGCGGCATGGTGATGGCGCGGCGCGGCGAGCCGGTCTCGGTCGGCGCCGGCGCCGCCTGCCTCGGCAACCCGCTGGTCGCTGCCGCCTGGCTGGCGGCGAAGATGGTGGAGACCGGCCGGCCGCTCGCCGCCGGCGACATCGTCATGTCGGGCGCGCTCGGCCCGATGGTCGCGGTCGCGCCGGGCGACGTGGTCGAGGCGCGAATTTCGGGGCTGGGCTCGGCGCGCGCCGTCTTCGGGCGCGTGGAGGGCGGGCGATGAGCGCGGCGCGCAAGGCGGCGAAGGCCGCGACGAAGGGCAGGCCCGCGATCGCCACGCTGGCGGCCAAAGTCGATGATGCGGCGCGCCGGGCGCGGGCGGTCCCGCAGCTGACCCTGGCGCAGCCGCTCTCGGCCGCCGAGGCCTATGCCATCCAGAAGGCCTCGATCGCGCGGCGCCTCAAGCGCGGCGAGACGCGGATCGGCGTCAAGATGGGCCTGACCAGCCGCGCCAAGATGGTGCAGGTCGGGGTGGGCGAGGTGATCTGGGGCCGGCTGACCGACGCCATGCGGCTTGAGGACGGCGGCACGCTGTCGCTCGGCCGCTACGTCCATCCGCGCATCGAGCCCGAGATCGCCTTCCTGCTCAAGGCGCCGCTCGCCGGCGAGGTCAGCCCGGCCGAGGCCTGGGCCGCGCTCGCCGGCATCGCCCCGGCGATGGAGGTGATCGATTCGCGCTACGAGAACTTCAAGTTCACCCTCGCGGACGTCGTCGCCGACAACGCCTCGTCCTCCGGGCTGGTCATCGGCCCGTGGGCCGATCCGGCCACCGACGTCGGCAATCTCGGCATGATCCTCGAGGTCGACGGCCGCCCGGCCCAGATCGGCGGCTCGGCCGCCATCCTCGGCCACCCGCTGCGCTCGCTGGTCGCGGCGGCGCGCATGGTGGCGCGGGCCGGCGAGGTGCTGCGGCCGGGCTGGGTCGTGCTGGCCGGCGCCGCGACCGAGGCGGTGCCGCTTCAGCGCGGCATGCACGTGCGCGCCGTGGTCGAGCGGCTCGGCGCGGTCAGCATCCGGGTGGAGGACTGACGATGCCGATCATCGACGTGACGCTGATCGAAGGCCGCAGTCCCGAGCAGAAGCGGGCGCTCGTCAAGGCGCTGACCGACGCGGCCGAGGCCAGCATCGGCGCGCCGCGACCGTCGATCCGGGTGATCCTGCGCGAGGTGCCGGCGGCGCATTTCGCCGTCGCCGGCGAGCCGAAGGGGTAGCGGCCGCCACGTTCTCTAAGGGCGAGTCCAGCGCAGATCGGCGATGCGCGGATCGATAGCAAAGGCTTCCCGACCGAAGGTGATGCCGGACTTTGGCGCCTCGCAGATGGCGTGAACCCCCGCGTCGCTGAGACGGATGCGCCAGCTCTGTAACTCGATCGGTTTGCGCTTTGCAAAGGCGCGGCAGGTGAGCAGCGCGATGTTCGCGCCATGTCCGGGATCGCGAACCGAAGTGTAGCGAATGATCTCTAGGTTGGCGGCGCGGGCGGCATCGGCGAAAGCCTGGCAAGGACCGTAGTCGGTCGGGTGCATCCATAGCGCTTTGTCGGCGCTATATTTGCCGGCGGTCAAGTCGATTGCTTTCTTGGCGGCGTATGCCGCCGAGAACGCCGTATACTCGGCGGGATTGGCGGGCCACGGTGTGTCGGGAGATTCGGCGAAGAAGAGCAGGCGATAGAACGCCATCTCCGCGACAGCGGTCCGCGCTGATTCGGAGGCGTAGAAGACCCCCTCGGTCAGTCCCGCCCGCCGGAACCGCGATCCGCTGGGATAGACGGCGGCGTAGCGGAACGGCGTCGCCAACAGATAGTGCAAACCCCGGCATTCGGGAGGCACGGCCGGCTTAGTCGCTTCAACCAGCTCCTCGAGCAGCTCTTGCTCGTCGACGGAGTCGACCAGTTTCAGGGTCGAGACATGGTGTTGCGCTTCGACCAGACGCCAGCAGACCCCGGCGAGCGCGCGCGCATCAGCCGACAGCGCGCCGGGCGTCGAGGTATTGAAGGACATTCATCAACCCGGAAACGCTTTGGATCAGGGCGAGTGGCGCGGCATCGAGCGCGGTGTTTCGGTTCTTGAGCCAGGAGCTCGCGACCGCATCGTCGCCGCCGACGATGGCATCGAGAGAGCGATAGAGCCGGACGAACAAGACCGCGAGTTCGAACGCCTTCTGGCCGCGCTTGAGCGTGTAATCGCCGCTTCGCATGCGAGAGACGGTCGCCTCGGAAACGCCGATCACGGTCGCCAGCAGCTTGTTGGTCAGGCCGAGCTTGGTCGCCGCCCTGAGCGTGGCCTTGGTGAGGACCGCGGCTTGGTCCACGGCTAAGACGGAGCGTGGTCTCGTTCGTGGCATCAGGCATCCATTGCTGGAGAAACAATATAGCATAAATATTCTTGGAGAAAGTAATTCGATGCAGGATTTCCGCTCCTCTCCGCCGCCCGATGGTGGAGAGAGCCGAGCGGCGGACCATCGGCGCCGGCTTGCAAGGGGCCGGAAAAACGCCCGCAGTTTCAATTTGTTACATCGCTCCGCCCGGCAGGGATCACCGGACGCGGAGTTCATTGATAAGTGCGCGGCCCCCGCCGCCGCGCTCAGCGGCGGCCCCACATGAACGCCGCCTCGACGATGTCCTCCCAGTTGCGCGGCGTGTCGGGGAAGTCGGGCTTGATGTCGGGCTCGAGGAAGCGCTCGCCGCCCTCGCCGACGTCCTTGATCACCTCGACCAGCTCGGCGAACGAGGCCACCTGCGGGTTGGCGATGATGATCGCGCTCAAGGTCGCCATTGCCGTTCCTCCTCGCGCGCCGGCAATCCGACGCGGTCATGGTAGCGGGCGCGCAGGACGAGCCGCCCCGGCCCGTCGCCGTCGCTGAAGGCCGCGCGGCAATGCAGCACGTTGTTGCCGAGGATGCCCTGCCCGGCATCCAGCCGGACATGGACATGGTCGGGGGACGGCGCGGCGAGCAGGGCGGCGAGGGCGGCGCGCGCCGCGTCCAGGCGGGCATCATCCTTCCAGGCGATGCTGCGCCTGCGCGAGGTATAGCGCATGTGCAGATGCGCGCCCTCGGCGGCGAAGACCGGCCCGCTGCGCGCCGGCCGCGGCGCCGCGCCGGCTTCCGCCTTGGCCGGGATGGTCATGGCGCCGGGCTGCATCAGGGCGGCGACGTGCGCCGGATCGATGTCGCGCAGCCGCAAGTAGGCGAGCTCGTGGTCGAAGAGGTCGTTGGCGCCGCCCTCCGCCGCCGGCCGCAGGCAATGCAGGATCACCGCGCGCACCGGCCGATCGGGCGCGTTGTAATAGCCGTCGGTGTGCCAGGCGAGGGCGCCGCCGCCATAGGGAACGTAGCCGCGGGCGGCGACCTCGGCGCGGGACTCGAGCGCGGTGATACCGTCGCCGCCGGCGAAGGGGTTGGCGTCGAGCCGGCTCAGCCCGAGAGCGGCGGCGAAGGCGCGTAACGCCTGGCGCGGCTCGGGCGGCGTCTTCCGCCAGGCATAGAAGGCCATGTTGGAGCGGGCGCAGAGCCGGGCGATCTGGTCGCGCTCGGCGGCGCTCGGCGCCAGCGGATCGCCGATTTCCACCCACAATTCACCGGCGGTCGGCTGACCGGCGAGCTTGCGCTCGCGCCAGCGGCGAAAGGCATCGTCCTCGCCCGGCCTGAATGGCGACGCCGAAGTGTCGATCGCCTTTGCCCGTGGTGCGTTCACGGCCGACCAGCCTTCATCGATCCATCCAGCGCCGAAATAGTATCGAGGCGATCTTATATTGTGCGCCGCAAATAATTGCGACTGATTTTCCGAAGCAATCACTGTAGCGAGTCAATACTGATCTGTGATCACAACAGAACGATGTAGAACCGGGACCATTCATTCGATTATTATCATATACGAGTCAACACCAGGCGAAGACCGGTGACGACGGGTCGTCGGCGGCGCCAGCGAGGCCATCGGCCTCGGCCGCGACGACGGGAGGAACGAGAAATGGCTGACAAACAGCATCCGACGCCGCTACTGGACGAGCTCGAGGACGGCCCCTGGCCGAGCTTCGTGACCGGGCTGAAGCGCCTGGCGAGCGACGAGGGCAAGCCCTACGCGCCGATGATGCGCGACCTGCTCGGCCAGCTCGAGCATTCGTACGAGACCAAGACCGGCTACTGGAAGGGCGGCACGATCAGCGTCTTCGGCTATGGCGGCGGCGTGATCCCGCGCTTCTCCGAGGTGGCGGCGAAATTCCCCGCCTCGGCCGAGTTCCACACGCTGCGCGTGCAGCCGCCGGCCGGCATGCATTACGACACCAGGACGCTGCGCAAGCTCTGCGACATATGGGAGGAGCACGGCTCCGGCCTGATCGCGCTGCACGGCCAGAGCGGCGACATCATGTTCCAGGGCTGCTCGAGCGAGAACGTGCAGAAAGCCTTCGACGCGCTCAACGAGTTCGGCTTCGACCTCGGCGGCGCCGGCCCGGCGCTGCGCACCTCGATGAGCTGCGTCGGCCACGCGCGCTGCGAGCATTCCTGCTTCGACGAGATCGCCGCGCACCGCAGCGTCATCAACTCCTTCCTCGACGAGATGCACCGGCCGGCGCTGCCCTACAAGTTCAAGTTCAAGTTCTCCGGCTGTCCCAACGACTGCGTCAACGCCATCCAGCGCTCGGATTTCGCCGTCATCGGCACCTGGCGCGACGACATCCAGGTCGACCAGCAGGAAGTCAGGAACTACGTCGCCAAGGTCGGGCGCAAGTACGTCATCGACCACGTCATCGGCATGTGCCCGAGCCGGGCGCTCAGCCTCAACGACGACGACACGCTCGAGATCCGCAACCGCGACTGCGTGCGCTGCATGCACTGCATCAACGTCATGACCAAGGCGCTGGCGCCGGGCAAGGACCGCGGCGTCACCATCCTGCTCGGCGGCAAGCGCTCGCTCAAGATCGGCGACCTGATGGGCACGGTGATCGTGCCGTTCATGAAGGTCGACAGCGACGAGGAGCGCGAGAAGCTGGTCGAGCTCGGCCGCCGCGTCATCGACTTCTTCGCCGAGAACGCCCTCGAGCACGAGCGCATCGGCGAGACCATCGAGCGTATCGGCCTGATCAACGTGCTCGAGGCGATCGGGCTCGAGATCGACCCGGCGATGATCGACCACCCGCGCACCTCGAGCTACGTGCGCACCGACGACTGGGACGAGGAGGTCGCCAAGTGGCGCGAGCGGATGGCCGCGCGCAAGGCGCCGCCCGCCGCCGCCGAGTAGCGGCGGCTTCCCCGATGGCTTCCCCGGACAGAAGGCGGCGGCGATGAGCGACATGCGCGAGCCTACCGAGAGCGGCGTGCCCGACCCGTTCCCGATGATGCACCCGCTGATGAAGAAGAACTACGGCCAGTGGAAATGGCACGACCGGCCGCGGCCGGGCGTGCTGCACCACGTCGCCCAGGGCGGCGACCAGATCTGGACGGTCAAGGCCGGCACGCAGCGGCAGATGGACGTGCACACCATCCGCAAGCTCTGCGACATCGCCGACCGCTACGCCGACGGCCACGTGCGCTTCACCGCGCGCAGCAACATCGAGTTCATGGTCGCCGACGAGCGGAAGGTGGCGCCGCTGGTCGAGGCGCTGACCGCCGCCGGCTTCCCGGTCGGCGGCACCGGCAACTCGGTGTCGATGATCGCCCACACCCAGGGCTGGCTGCATTGCGACATTCCCGGCACCGACGCCTCGGGCGTGGTCAAGGCGCTGATGGACGAGCTCTACGAGGAGTTCGTCAACGAGCGGATGCCCAACCGGGTCAAGCTCACCACCTCGTGCTGCCAGATCAATTGCGGCGGCCAGGGCGACATCGCCATCAACATCCAGCACACCAAGCCGCCGAAGATCAACCACGACCTGGTGGCCAACGTCTGCGAGC
>CAYTWJ010000033.1:0-15397 GCA_964442055.1 uncultured Rhodospirillaceae bacterium
ATGAAACGCTCTAGGAAGCGCCGCCGCTCAGTGCCGCCGGCCGACTTCGATCCACTCGTCCGCCGACACCCATTCGCCGTGCAGCTTGCAAGCCGGCTCGGCCAGGGCGACGAAGGCCTCGGTCAGCGCCTCGGGCGGGGTCAGCGTCGCCGGGTCCTCGCCGGGAAAGGCCTGGGCGCGCATCGCGGTGCGCGTCGGGCCGGGGTTGACCAGGTTGACGCGCAGGTTCGTCTTGGCGGTTTCCTTGGCGTAGACCCCGACCATCGCCTCGAGCGCCGCCTTGCTCACGGCGTAGGCGCCCCAGTAGGCGGCGAGATGGCGGGTTATCCCTGAAGTGACGAAGATCGCCCGGCCCGCCGGCGCCGCCCGCAGGAGCGGGTCGAGGGCCCGGATCAGCCGCCAGTTGGCGTGCAGGTTGACGGCGAAGACCTGCTGCCAGAGCTCGGGCGGGTACTGGGCGAGCGGCGTCAGCCGGCCGAGCAGGCCGGCATTGCCGACCAGCACGTCGAGCCGCCCCCAGCGCTCGAGGATCGGCCCGGCCAGGCCGTCGATCGCCACCGCCTCGGCAAGGTCGAGCGGCACCAGGGTGGCGCTGCCGCCGGCGGCGCGGATCTCGTCGTCGAGCTCCTCGAGGCCGCCGACGGTGCGCGCCACCAGCACGACATGCGCGCCCTCGGCGGCGAAGCGGCGGGCCACGGCGGCGCCGATGCCCCGGCTGGCGCCGGTGATCAGCGCGACCTTGTCCTTGAGCCGCATGCCGCCGGTCAGGCCAGCTCGGCGAGGAGCGAGAGCTGCGCGGAGCGGTTGTTGGCGCCGCTCTCGTCGGTCAGCGGGATCGGATAGTCGCCGCTGAAGCAGGCGTCGCAATAGCGCGGCTGGGCGGCATCGCGCGCCGGCAGGCCCATCGCGCGGTAGAGCCCGTCGATGGAGACGAAGGCCAGGCTGTCGGCCTTGATGAACTGCCGCATCGCCTCGAGGTCGTGGGTGGCGGCGAGCAGCTTCGAGCGCTCGGGCGTGTCGACGCCGTAGAAGCAGGAATGGGTGGTCGGCGGCGAGGCGATGCGCATGTGCACCTCGCGCGCGCCGGCCTCGCGCACCATCTCGACGATCTTGGTCGAGGTGGTGCCGCGAACGATCGAATCGTCGACCAGGATGACGCGCTTGCCGGCGATGTAGGCGCGGTTGGCGTTGTGCTTGAGCTTGACGCCGAGATGGCGGATCTGGTCGGTCGGCTCGATGAAGGTGCGGCCGACATAGTGGTTGCGGATGATGCCGAGCTCGAAGGGGATGCGCGCCTGCGCCGCGTAGCCGATCGCCGCCGGCACGCCGGAATCGGGCACCGGGACGACGACGTCGGCATCGACGTGGCTCTCGCGCGCCAGCTCGGCGCCGATGCGCTTGCGCGCCTCGTAGACGCTCTGTCCCTCGACCATCGAATCGGGCCGGGCGAAATAGATGTACTCGAAGATGCAGAAGCGCGGGCGGGCGGTGCGGAACGGCTTCAGCGAGGCGATGCCGGCGCGGCCGATGACCACCATCTCGCCGGGCTCGATGTCGCGCACGAAATCGGCGCCGAGGATGTCGAGCGCGCAGGTCTCCGAGACCAGGATCGGCGCCCCCTTGAGGCTGCCGAGCACCAGCGGGCGCACGCCGTGCGGGTCGCGCACGCCGATCAGCGCTTCGCGCGTCAGCACCGCCAGCGAATAGGCGCCTTCGACCTGGATCAGCGCGTCGATCAGCCGCTCGGTGACGGTGGTCTCGCCGCTGATCGCGACCAGGTGGATGATCACCTCGGTGTCGGTGGTGGACTGGAAGATGCAGCCGCGCTGGACCAGCTGCTGGCGCAGCGCGTAGGCGTTGGTCAGGTTGCCGTTGTGGGCGATGGCGATGCCGCCGAAGGAGAGGTCGGCGTAGAGCGGCTGGACGTTGCGCATCACCGTGTCGCCGCTGGTCGAGTAGCGGACATGGCCGATCGCGGTGTGGCCCTTGAGGTCGGCCATCACCTTCTCCGAGGAGAAGACGGCGCCGACATGGCCGAGCGCGCGGTGGACGGCGAAGCGCCGGCCGTCGAAGGCGACGATGCCGGCCGCCTCCTGGCCTCGGTGCTGCAGGGCATGGAGGCCGAGCGCGGTATGCGCCGCCGAATCGGGCGAGCCGGAGATGCCGAAGATGCCGCACTCCTCGCGCAGCTTGTCGTCGGCGAACGGGTCGGTCGTGGGCAGGGACAAGCCGCTCATGGGGGCTCCGGGGACGGGCGCGTTCGTCATTGCGATTATTGGCTCTTGAGCAAGGTGTCGAGGGCCCGTCGCTCGTCGCTCTTATAGCCGCTTTCGCCTGCCGAGTCAGGCGCTTCCTTGGGTGCCGGTGGGGCCTGCCGGCGGCCCTGGTCGCCTTTGTCCTCGGGCGCCGGGACGCCCGGAATGGCGCGCCGGATCAGCTCGGCGCCGCGCTCGAGCAGCGGCGTCGCGCGCGCCACGTTCAGCCAGTCCGGGCGCTTGTCCGGCGGCATCAGCCAGGCCAGCGCCAGCCAGGCCAGGCAGAGCAGGAAGGCGCCGCGCACGAGCCCGAACAGGAAGCCGAGCGAGCGGTCGACCGAGCTCACGCTGCTCCGCCGCACACGCTGGGATATGGCGTGATTGAGCAGCGAAAACAAGATCAGGCCGACCAGGAACAGGCCGACCCCGGCGGCGACGTCGGCGAGCAGGCGGGATTCGACGTAGAGACGGACGAAGGGCTGCAGATAGGGGAAGCCGAAGACGGCCACCAGCGCGGCGCCGATCCAGCCGAAAATCGCCAGCACCTCGCGCACGAATCCGCGCATGAAGGCGAGCGCCGCCGACAGCAGGACGACCACCACCACCGCGATGTCGACCGGGTTGATCGGCAGCGGTTCCATGGGCGTCACCCGCCCTCGGCCCGGCCGCGCTCGCGGGCGCCGGGAAACAGATCGACCAGCTCGGCGAGCCGTTGAAGCTCGATCGCCTTGACGGCGCCGCCGCGGAGCGCGGTGCCGGCGGGGACGATGGCATGGCTGAACCCGAGCTTGGCGGCCTCTCTCAGGCGCGCCTCGGGCTGGGCCACCGGGCGCACCTCGCCGGCCAGGCTGACCTCGCCGAAGATCACCGTCCGCTCGGCGACCGGCTGGTCGGCGAGGGCCGAGAGCAGCGCCGCGGCGACGGCGAGGTCGGCCGCCGGCTCCTGCACCTTGAGCCCGCCGGCGACGTTGAGGTAGACGTCGGCGCCGGCGAAGCGCAGGCCGCAGCGGGCGTCGAGCACGGCGAGGATCATGGCCAGGCGGCTGCCGTCCCAGCCCACTGCGGCGCGGCGCGGCTGGGCCAGCGGCGAGGCGGCGACGAGGGCCTGGATCTCGACCAGCAGCGGCCGCGTCCCCTCGATGCCGGCGAAGACGGCGGCGCCGCTCACCGGCCGGTCGCGCTGGCCGAGGAACAGCGCCGAGGGGTTGGCGACCTCCTCGAGACCGCGATCGGTCATGGCGAAGACGCCGATCTCGTCGGTGGCGCCGAAGCGGTTCTTGACCGCGCGCAGGATGCGGAAGGGATGGCCGCGCTCGCCCTCGAAATAGAGCACGGTGTCGACCATGTGCTCGACCACGCGCGGCCCGGCGATCTGGCCGTCCTTGGTGACGTGGCCGACCAGCAGCACGGTGGCGCCGCTGCGCTTGGCGTGGCCGACCAGCTCCTGGGCGCAGGCCCGCACCTGGGCGACCGTGCCGGGCGCGGAATCGAGGTTGTCGGCGAACAGCGTCTGGATCGAGTCGACCACCACCACCGCGGCTGCCTCGGCCGGCGGCCGCTCGTCTTCGAGGCTGGTCAGGATGTCGCGCAGCGAATTCGCCGCGGCGAGGCGCACCGAAGCGTCGGCAAGCCCGAGCCGCGCCGCCCGGAGCGCGATCTGCGCCACCGCCTCCTCGCCCGAGATGTAGGTGCAGTGCGCGCCCCGGCGCGCCAGCGCGGCGGTCGCCTGCAGCAGCAGGGTCGACTTGCCGATGCCGGGGTCGCCGCCGACCAGGATGGCGGTGCCCGGCACCAGCCCGCCGCCGAGCACGCGGTCGAACTCGGAGATGCCGGTCGGCCGGCGCGGCGCCGGCGCGGCGCCGGCGGTCAGGGTGGCGAAGGCGAGCGCCTTGCCCTTGCCGGCGCTCAAGCCCTTGGGCGTCGCCGTGCGCGCCGCCTCCTCGACGATGGTGTTCCAGCCGCTGCAGGCCTCGCAGCGCCCCTGCCAGCGCCGGTACACCGCGCCGCATTGCTGGCAGACGTAGCGCTCCTGCGGTTTCGCCAAGACGCCTAGCTCCCGCCGCTCACGTCTTGAGCAACTCCATCTGGATCGGCCCCTCGGCCCGGCCGTGGATGAACTGGTCGACGAAGGGATTGCTCGAGCGGTCGATCTCGGCGGTCGGCCCGGCCCAGATGATCTTGCCGCGATAGATCATGGCGATGCGGTCGGCGATCTTGCGCGCGCTGGCCATGTCGTGGGTGATCGACAGCGTCGTGGCGCCGAGCTGGCGGACGCATTTGACGATCAGCTCGTTGATGACGTCGCCCATGATCGGGTCGAGGCCGGTGGTCGGCTCGTCGAAGAAGATGATCTCCGGCTCAGTGGCGATGGCGCGCGCCAGCGCGACGCGCTTCTGCATGCCGCCCGACAGCTCGGCCGGGCTCAGCTCGCCGACCTCGGGCCCGAGGCCGACCTGGGAGAGCTTGTCGAGGGCGATCGCCTTGGCCTCGGCCCGGCCCATGCGCTGGCCCTGGATCAGGCCGAAGGCGACGTTCTCCCAGACCTTGAGGCTGTCGAACAGCGCCGAGCCCTGGAACAGCATGCCGAACTTGCGCAGCACCTGCTCGCGCTTGTCGGCCGAGATGCCGACCGTCTCCTCGCCGTCGATGCGGATCGAGCCGGCTTCGGGCCGCATCAGGCCGAGGACGCATTTCAGCATCACCGACTTGCCGCTGCCGGAGCCGCCGATCACCACCAGCGACTCGCCGCGCTGCACCTCGAGGTCGATGCCGTCGAGCACGACCTTGCGGCCGAAGCGCTTGTGGACGCCGGCGAGGGCGATCTTGGGGGGCGCGGTCATTTCGAGAAGAACATCTCGGTGACCAGGTAGTTGGCGACCAGGATCAGGATCGACGACGACACCACCGCGTCGGTCGTCGCCCGGCCGACGCCCTGCGCGCCGCCCTTGGAATGGAAGCCGTGGTAGCAGCCCATCAGCGCGATGATGAAGCCGAAGACGCCGGCCTTGACCAGGCCCGAGATGACGTCGATCGCCTCGAGATAGTCGAAGGTGTTCTTCAGGTAGGTGCCGGGGTTGAAGCCGAGCTTCTGCGTGCCGATGATGTAGCCGCCGAAGACGCCGATGACGTCGGCGACCAGCACCAGCAGCGGCAGCATCAGCGTGCCGGCGATCAGCCGCGGCGCCACCAGGTACTTGAAGGGGTTGGTGGCCAGCGTCACCAGCGCGTCGATCTGCTCGGTGACGCGCATGGTGCCGATCTCGGCGGCCATCGCCGAGGCCACCCGCCCGGCCACCATCAGGCCGCCAAGCACCGGGCCGAGCTCGCGGGTGATACCGATGACGACGATGGTGGCGACCGCGCTCTCGGCGTTGAAGCGCGCCGAGCCGATGAAGATCTGCAGCGCCAGCACCATGCCGGTGAACAAGGCGGTCAGGCCGACCACCGGCAGCGAGAAATAGCCGATCGACAGCATCTGCCGGCCGATCAGGCGGAAATAGAGCGGCGGCGCCAGGCAGTGGCGCGTGCCGGTGAAGGTGAAGAGGGCGATCCGGCCGGTGGTCGCCATGAAATCGAGCGTGATCCGGCCGATCACCGCCAGCGGGTTCATGTCTCAGTCCGTGCCGCCGAGATAGACGCGGTGGAAACGCGGCCCGAGGCGGGTCAGGAGCTCGTACTCGATGGTGCCGGCGAGCTTCGCCACCTCGCCGAGCGGCAGATGGGGGCCGATCAGCTCGACCTCGGTGCCCGGCGCGATCTTGTCCGGCGGTACCGCCGTGACATCGAGGGTTATCAGGTCCATCGACACGCGCCCCACCACCGGCACCCGCACGTCGGCGACATAGGCATGGCCGCGATTGGAGAGGGTCCTGAGATAGCCGTCGGCGTAGCCCACCGGGATCGTCGCCACTCGCCCCGGCCGGCTGACGGAGTGGGTCGCACCGTAGCCAACGGTCTGGCCCCTGTCAACGTCACGGATTTGGATGATTCTCGCTTTTAGTTCAATGGCTTGCCGGATTTTTTCCGGGCTGCCCGGACGCGGATCGACGCCGTAGAGGGCGATCCCCGGGCGCACCAGATCGAAGTGGAAATCGCGGCCCAGGAAGATGCCGGCGGAATTGGCGAGGCTGGCCGGCGCCGGCGGCAGGCGGCGGCGCAAAGCCTTGAAGGCGGCGAGTTGCCGCCGGTTCAGGGGGTGGTCGGCCTCCTCGGCGCAGGCGAGATGGCTCATCACCAGCCTGAGCTCGATGCCGGCGAGCGCCTCGGGCGATTCGGCCAGCCGCGCGGCTTGCGCCGCGGTGAGGCCGAGCCGGCTCATGCCGGTGTCGAGATGCAGCGCGGCGGCCAGCCGCCGGTTCTCAAGGCGGGCCAGGGCCGACCACTCGGCGATCTGCTCCGGCGACGACAGCACCGGCACCAGCCGATGCTCCTGCAGCTCGGCCGCCGCGCCGGGGGGCGGCCCGTGCAGCACCATGATCTCGGCTTCCGGCAGCGCCTGGCGCAAGGTGACGCCTTCGCTCGCATGGGCGACGAAGAAGAGGTCGCAGCCGGCGGCGGCCAGCGCGCGGGCGACCGGCACGGCGCCGAGGCCGTAGCCGTTGGCCTTGACCAGACCGGCGCAGCGCGCCGGTGTGACCAGGCGGGCGAGGCGCCGCCAATTGTCGGCGATGGCGCCGAGATCGATCGTCAGGACCGCCCCGGCCAGGCGGCCGTCGCCGGTCACAGCCCTTCCGGCAGGTGGTCGCCGGGGATGTAGTCGGAGAACTTGGTCAGCGACGGCTCGAAGACCAGCGTGACGTTGCCGATCGGGCCGTGGCGCTGCTTGCCGATGATGACGTCGGCGAGATTGTGGATCTTGTCCATCTTCTCCTGCCAGGCGGCATGCTCGGGCGTGTTCATCGCCGGCTCGCGGCGCTGTTCGTAATATTCCTCGCGGAAGACGAACATCACCACGTCGGCGTCCTGCTCGATGGCGCCCGATTCGCGCAGGTCGGCGAGCTGGGGGCGCTTGTCGTCGCGCGCCTCGACGGCGCGGCTGAGCTGCGAAAGGGCCAGCACCGGGACGTCGAGCTCCTTGGCCAGTGCCTTGAGCCCCTGGGTGATTTCGGAGACCTCCTGCACCCGGCTGTCGTTGCGCTGCCGCCCGGCGGGGCGCACGAGCTGAAGATAGTCGACGATGATCAGGCCGATGTCGCTGGTGCGCTTGAGGCGCCGCGCGCGGGTGCGCAGCGCGGCGATGCTGATGGCGCCGGTGTCGTCGATGAACAGCGGCACCTGCTCGAGCGCCCGGCTGGCCGGCACCAGGCGGTGCACGAAGTCGTCGTCGCTCAGTTCGCCGCGGCGCAGCTTCTCCGACGGGATTTCGGTCTGCTCGGCGAGGATTCGGGTGGCGAGCTGCTCGGCCGACATTTCGAGGCTGAAGAAGGCCACCGCCGCGCCCTCGCGTCCGCCGGTGTCGAACCACGCCTTGGCCGCGTTGAAGGCCATGGTCGTGGCCAGCGCCGTCTTGCCCATCGACGGCCGGCCGGCGAGGATGACCAGGTCGGAGCGGTGCAGGCCGCCGAGCTTGCCGTCGAGGTCCTTGAGGCCGGTGCCGACGCCCGACAAGCCGCCCTTCTTGTGCGCGGCCTCGGCCATCTCGATCGACTGTCGGAGCGAGGCGGCGAAGGTGGCGAAGCCGCCGACCGAATGGCCGCGCTCGGCCAGCCCGAACAGCTCCTGCTCGGCATGCTCGATCTGCTCCGGCGCCGGATCGTCCACCGTGCTGTCGTAGGCGGTGTTGACCATGTCCTCGCCGATGCGGATCAGATCGCGCCGCAGCGCCAGATCGCGCACCACGCGGGCATAGTCGGCGACGTTGATGATCGACGTGGCCTCGGCGGCGAGTCGCGCCAGATAGGCGGCGCCGCCCACCGGCTTGAGCGACTCGTCGCGCTCGAAATAGGCCTTCAGCGTCACCGGGCTGGCGATCTGGCCGCGCTCGATCAGCGCCAGCGCCGCCTCGTAGATGCGCCGGTGCGTGTCGTGGAAGAAATGCTCGGGCAGCAGGAAGTCCGAGACCCGCGCCGCCGCGTCGTTGTTGATCAGGATGGCGCCGAGCAGTTCCTGCTCGGCCTCGAGATTGTGCGGCGGCGAACGATAGAGGGAGTCCGGGCCGGCAGCGTTGTGGGT
This sequence comes from uncultured Rhodospirillaceae bacterium, assembly GCA_964442055.1. GTDB lineage: Bacteria > Pseudomonadota > Alphaproteobacteria > Ferrovibrionales > Ferrovibrionaceae > CAYTWJ01. Next base: position 8,427 of record CAYTWJ010000033.1, read on the forward strand.
GATGTCGACGAGAGACGCCATGCCCGATCCGCGACGAGAGACGAGCACTGGCTATAGGACAAACCGTCCCATGCGGCAAGTGCGTCAACGAACGTGTATCCGAGGATATCGGGGATAAATGGCGACCGGTGCGCGGACGATTTCCGACGATCCCCGGAGCCGCCCGTGAACCGGATTCGGCGGTTACTCCGCGGCCGACGACGCGCGCGGCCGCGCCACCGCCTCGAGCAGCGGATGCGCGCGCTCGTAGTCCGCGATGTAGTCGCGCGTCAGCGGCACCGCGTCGACGCGCTTGGCCAGCTGGATCTGGAACACCACATGGCCGGCATGGCGGAAGGTCACCTCGCTGCCGGCAAGATAGAATTCCCACATCCGCAGGAAGCGCTCGTCGTAGAGCGCGACGATGCGTTCGCGGTTGGCGAGCACGCGCTGGCGCCAGTGGCGCAGGGTCTCGGCGTAATGGAGGCGCAGCACCTCGACGTCGGTGACGTAGAGCCCGGCGCGCTCGATCGCCGGCAGCACCTCGGACAAGGCCGGCGAATAGCCGCCCGGGAAGATGTACTTGCGGATCCACGTGTTGGTTTCGCCGGGTCCGTCGGCGCGGCCGATGGTGTGCAGCAGCGCGACGCCGTCGTCGGCGAGCAGCTGGCGCAGCGCGCCGAAGAATTCGTCGTAATGGCCGACGCCGACATGCTCGAACATGCCGACCGAGACGATGCGGTCGAAGCGGCCGCTCTCGAGCCGATAGTCCAGTAGCTTGAAATCGACCCGGCCGGCCAGCCCGGCCTCGGCGGCGCGCCGGCGGGCGACCTGATGCTGCTCCTTGCTGAGCGTGACGCCGGTCACCTCCGCATCGGCGATCTTGGCAAGATAGAGCGCAAGCCCGCCCCAGCCGCAGCCGATGTCGAGGATCTTCTGGCCGGGGCGGAGCAACAGCTTGGCGGCGATGTGGCGCTTCTTCTGGGCCTGCGCGCGCTCGAGGGTATCGTCGGGCCGGATGAAATAGGCGCAGGAATACTGGCGGTCGGCGTCGAGGAAGAGGTCGTACAGCGTGTCCGACAGATCGTAGTGGTGGGCGACGTTGGCCTGCGCCTTGCCGATGGGGTTGTATTGGTGGATGCGCCGCGCCAGCCACTGCGCCCGCAGCAGCAGACCCTGGGCCCAGTGCGCGGTCGTTGCCCAGCCGGCGTTGCGCACCGCCAGATCGAGCAAGTCGTAGACATCGCCCGTCTCGATCGTCAGCGTGCCGTCCATATAGGCCTCGCCGACGGCGAGGCGCGGATGAAGGAACAGGCGATAGGGCAGCAGCCGGCTGTGCAGCCGGATGACGACCTCGGGCGCGCCGGCGCCATAGCTGTGGCGCCGGCCCGTTGCGTCCACCACAACGAGCGTGCCGGTCCGGATCAGCCGGCCGAGCAGCTTGCCGAGCAGGTACATCCCGTTCTTCCCCCTGCGGGTCTGGTACCGAGTCGGAATGTTATCAAAGGGGAACGGCGGCCGCCAAGCCGGTCGGCCGGGTCCGGCCGGCTTGCTGGCCGGGGCCCGGCGATGCTAAACCGGCGACGCCCCGGGGAGGAGGCACGGCGTGCTCAAGCTCTACGGCTATTTCCGTTCGTCGGCGGCGTTTCGCGTCCGCATCGCGCTTAACCTTAAGGGGCTTGCCTACGAGCGCGACTACGTCCATCTGACCCGCGGCGGCGGCCAGCAGTTCACCGCCGACTACATGCGGCTGAACCCGCAGGCGCTGGTGCCGACCTTGCTTGACGGCGACGCGGCGCTGACCCAGTCGCTGGCCATCATCGAATATCTCGAAGAGACCCACCCCCACCCGCGCTTGCTGCCCGACGGCGCGGGGGCGCGGGCCCGGGTGCGGGCGCTGGCGCTGACGGTGGCCTGCGAGATCCACCCGCTCAACAACCTGCGCGTCCTCAACTACCTGAGCCGCGACCTCGGCCTCGCCGAGGAGGCCAAGCTGCGCTGGTACCGCCACTGGATCGCCAAGGGCTTCGACGCGCTCGAGGCGATGCTGGCCAGCCATCCGATGACCGGCGATTTCTGCCACGGCGACGCACCGACGCTCGCCGACGTCTGTCTGGTGCCGCAGGTCTTCAACGCGCGGCGCTACGAGTGCGACCTCAAACCCTATCCGACCGTCACGCGCATCGCCGAGCGCTGCATGAAGCTGCCGGCATTCATCGACGCCGCGCCCGAGAACCAGCCCGACCGCGAATGAGCTTCAGCAGGTGCGGCAGCCGGTCCGCGCCTGCTCGATCAGGGCGACGAATTGGCGCTCGATGATGGCGCCCGGCACCAGCTCGTCGCCGATGACGAAGGCCGGCGTGCCGGTGATGCCGAGGGCTTCGGAGAGCGCCAGGTTGGCCTGGATGACCTGCTCGACCTTCGGGTCGGCCATGTCCTTCCTCATGCGCTCGACGTCGATGCCGAGATCGGCGGCGATCTGCATGACCGCCGCCTCGCTGAGCTGGCCCTTGGCGTCGAGCATGGCGTCGTGGAAGGCGTAATATTTCGCCCGCTGGCCGCGCAGCACCGCGATGGCGGCGCGCGAGGCGGTGACGCTGTCCGGGCCGAGGATGGGCAGCTCCTTGAGCACGACGCGGACCTTGGGATCCTTCCGCATCACCTCCTTGAGCGTAGGGTGGGCGCGCTTGCAGTAAGGGCAGCGATAGTCGAAGAACTCGACGATGGTGACGTCGCCCTTGGGATCGCCGGCGACGAACGAATCGGGGTCCTTGTCCAGCGCCTTGCGGTTGGCGGCGATGCGTTCGCGGTTGCGCTCGACGGCGGCCTGCTTCTGCTTCTGCTCGAGCGCCTTCATCGCGTCGAGCAGCACTTCCGGGTTGCGGATCAGGTAGTCGCGGATCACCTGCTCGAACTGCCGCACCTGGCCGGGGTCGAGCGGCGCCGGCGACTGGCCCTGCGCCAGGGCGCCGCCGGCAATCAGCGCAAGGGCCAGGCTGGCGACAAAAGCACGCAAAAAACCCATCGATCTCGTTCCTTCGCTTGAGGCGGCCGGATTGTCGTTGGCGCCGCCGCGGCTGGCAAGCCACGTTCCGGTGATCAGGCTCCGCTCAGCACCCGCGCCACCGCGCCGCGCCAGCCCTCGTATAGCATTTCCCGCCGATCCGCCGCCATCGCCGGCGCGAAGGACCGCTCGCGCCGCCACAAGCTGGCGATCTCCTCCGGCGCGCCGAAGACGCCGGCGGCCATGCCGGCGAGATAGGCGGCGCCGAGCGCCGTGGTCTCGGTCACCGCCGGGCGCTCGATCGGCATCTCGAGCATGTCGGCGAGGAACTGCATCGCCCAGTCGTTGACCGCGAGACCGCCGTCGACGCGCAGGCCGACCGGCGCCGGGATGCCGTCGGCGCGCATCGCCTCCATCAGGTCGCGGGTCTGGTAGCAGACCGCCTCGAGCGCGGCGCGGACGATGTCGGCGATGCCGCTTTGCCGGGTCAGGCCGAGAATCGCTCCGCGCGCTTCGGCGTCCCAGTAGGGCGCGCCGAGGCCGGCGAAGGCCGGCACCAGGTAGACTCCGCCGGTCGTTTCGAGGCCGCGCGCCAGCGCCTCGCTGTCGCCGGCGGCGGCGATCAGCTTGAGGCCGTCGCGCAGCCATTGCAGGGCCGCGCCGGCAACGAAGATCGAACCTTCGAGGGCGTAGGTTACCCGGCCGCCCAGCCGCCAGGCGACGGTGGTCAGCAGGCGGTTGCGCGAAGCGACCGCGCGTTCGCCGGTATTGACCAGGACGAAGCAGCCGGTGCCGTAGGTCGACTTGATCATGCCGGGCGCGAAGGCCGCCTGGCCGAAGGTGGCCGCCTGCTGGTCGCCGGCGACGCCGCGGATCGGAATCGTCGCGCCGAGCAGCGCGGCGTCGGTGACCCCGAAATCGCCGCTCGAATCGCGCACCTCGGGCAGCAAGGCCGGCGGGATGTCGAGCAGCCGCAGCAATTCATCGTCCCAGCGCTGGCGATGGATGTCGAACAGCATGGTCCGCGCGGCATTGCTGGCGTCGGTGGCGTGCACGCGCCCCCCGGTCAGTCGCCAGAGCAGGTAGCTGTCGACGGTGCCGGCGGCGAGCTCGCCGCGGCGGGCCCGCTCGCGGGCGCCTTCGACGTGGTCGAGCAGCCAGGCGATCTTGGTCGCCGAGAAATAGGGATCGACGACCAGTCCGGTGCGCGCGGCGACGAGCTCGGCCGCGCCATCGCGGCGCAGCCGGTCGCAAAGCGGCGCGGTGCGCCGGTCCTGCCAGACGATGGCGTTGTGCAGCGGGCGGCCGCTCGCGCGCTCCCACAGCACCACCGTCTCGCGCTGGTTGGTGATGCCGAGCGCGGCGATGCGCCGCGGCGTGGCCTCGGCACGCGCCATGGCGATGCGGGCGGCGCCGATGCTGTCCTGGTAGATGCGCTCGGGGTCGTGCTCGACCCAGCCGGGGGCGGGGAAGACCTGCGGCAGCTCGATCTGGCCGCTGCCGCGCGGCACGCCGGCGGCGTCGAACACGATGGCGCGGCTCGAGGTCGTGCCCTGGTCGATGGCGAGGACGAGGTCGGTGGCGGTCATGGCTCCATCCGCGGCGGGCTTCGCCCCGGATGATAGGGCCTTGCCGACCGGCGACCAGCCCTTATCGCCGCTCGTCCTCGCGGCGGACCTGGGCGACGATGTCCTGGGCGCGCAGCCAGCCGGGCGAGCCCTCCTTCATCATCCGCATCGCGCGCTCGGCCTGGCCGCGCGCATCGCGTCGGCTGCCCTGGAGGAGGAAGCGCTCGGCGCTGGACAGCGCCGACATGCCGAGATTGCCGTCGCGGCCGTAGGCGACGGCGAGCTGCTGCCAGGCCGGCCCGTACTGCGGGTCGTAGCGCACGACCTCTTCGAGATAGCCGATCGCCTCGCGGTTGAGCGCGGGATCGTCGGTGGCGACCAGCACCTGGCCGAGCGAAAAACGCAACAGCGGTTCGGTCGGCGCCAGCCGCACCGCGTCGCGGTAGGGCTGCACGGCCTCGGCGATGCGGCCGTTCTCGAACAGGATCTGGCCCTTGAGTTCGGAGAAATAGGCGTCCTTGGGGTTCTCGGCGATCAGGCTCTCGATCTCGCCGAGGGCCCGCGGCAGATCGGGCAAGCGGTAATAGGCGATGGTCCGCGCATAGCGCGCCGGCAGGCTGGTGTCGCTTTCGGGATACTTGCGCAGCGTCCCGGCAAGCGGCTCGATGAAGCCGAACAGCTTGGCCTGCAGGCGCCGATGCAGGGCGATGGATTCGGCCGGGTCGGCATTGTTGCGGAAGCGCGAGTGCTCGGCGCGTTCGCTCAACGCGGCGATGCGGTCGGCCGATATCGGATGGGTGCGCACGTAAGGGGCCTGGCGGCCGACCAGGAGCGCCTCCTGCGCGCCCAGCACCTTGAGGAACTCGAGCAGGCCGACCGGCGACTGGCCAACATGCTCGAGGAACGTCGCCGCCGCCTGGTCGGCCGAGCTTTCCTGTGCCCGCGAATATTGCAGCAATGAGCGCTCGGCCAGATGCTGGCCGCCCATCATGATCGCCGCGCCGGCATCGGGCGAGCCGGCGGCGGCAGCCACGGCGCCGAGCAGGAAGGAGGCGATCACCTGCGCGGTGGCGCCGCGCAGCGCCTCCTGGGTGCGCGCCAGATGGCCGCCGGCGATGTGGCCGGTCTCGTGCGCCAGCACGCCGATCACCTGGTTCGGCGCCTCGGCGCGCAGCAGAAGACCGGTGGTGACGAAGATGCGCTGCCCGCCGGCGACGAAGGCGTTCAGCATCGTGTCGTTGACGAGATGCACCTGCACCGCCTGGGGATCGAGGCCGGCGGCCTCGAACACTGGCGCGGCATAGAGGCGGATGATATGCTCGATTTCCGCATCGCGGATCAGCGAAATCCCACCCTGGCGCGCCCATCCCGCCGGCGTCGACAGGACCAGCGACAGGGCCAGGCCGGCAACAAGAACAATGAGTTTTCGCAAGAAAGCGGCTCCGCGGACCTCCACTAGAGGTAGGCGAGGCGAGGCCGGGCGTCAATGCGCCGCCGGCCTCTTGGCATTGGTCCTGGCCGCCTGCACCGTCAACCAGACGCCGGAGGGTGAGCCCGGCTTCGTGCGCGGCTTCAGCGGCGGGATCGCCGCCGACGAGCCGCGCGCGGCCCTGATCGGCCGCGACGTCCTGTCCGCCGGCGGCTCGGCCGCCGACGCCGCGGTGGCGACCTATTTCGCCCTCGCGGTGACCTACCCGGTCGCCGCTTCGCTCGGCGGCGGCGGCACCTGCGTCGTCTTCGACCGCGCGCGCAAGCGCGCCGAGGCGCTGACCTTCCTGACGCAGCCGCCCGCCGCCGGCGGCGCGGTCGGGGCGCCGGGCAATGTCCGCGGCATGGGCCTGCTGCACGGGCGCTACGGCCGCTTGCGCTGGGAACGGCTGCTGGCGCCCGGCGAGCAAGTGGCCCGGCTCGGCCACCCCGTCTCGCGCGCCTACGCGCGGGCGCTTGAGGAAGGCGGGGCGGCGCTGCTCGAGGCGCGCGGGCTCGGCAACCTGGCGCGCGGTTCGCGCGGCAGGGCGCATACGGAGGGCGAGCCGCTGCGTCAGGTCGAGTTGGCGGCGGTGCTCAGCCGGCTGCGGACCACCGGAGCGGGCGATTTCATCTCGGGCGAGCTGGCGCGGGCCTATGTCGAGGAGACGAAAGCGATCGGCGGGCGGCTGACGCTGGCCGACATGCGCGGCGACGGCATCGGCTGGAGCGAGCCGCTGCGAGCGCGCTTCGAGAACAACGTTCTCTTCCTGGCGCCAACTCCGCGCGGCGCGCCGGCCGCCGCCGCGCTGTGGCCGGCGATCGCCGAGGGCGGCGGCCTGTTCGGCGGCGCCAGCGTGCGTCGCGAGCGGCTGGCCGAGGCGCTGGGCCAGGCCTATGCCGGCCTGCCGGCGGATGCGCCGATCGGCGGCATCGCCTCGACCGGCTTCGCC
>CAYTWJ010000034.1:0-15011 GCA_964442055.1 uncultured Rhodospirillaceae bacterium
CCGTGGAGGGCGGAATCAGCTGGGCGAGCGTCCCGGAGGCGCAGATCACGCCGCTGGCCAGCCGCTTGTCGTACTTCGCCCGCAGCATCGCCGGCAGGCTGATCAGGCCCATGGTCACCACGGTGGCGCCGACGATGCCGGTGGAGGCGGCAAGCAAGGCGCCGACCACCACCACCGAGATGCCGAGGCCGCCGCGCAGCTTGCCGAAGCTCTGCCCCATCGTCACCAGCAGCTCCTCGGCCAGACCGGAGCGCTCGAGGATCACGCCCATCAGCACGAACAGCGGCACCGCGACCAGCGTGTCGCTGAGCAGCGCGTCGAGGATGCGGCCGCTCATGCCCGCCAGCAGGACCCAGTCGAAGGCGCCGAGTGCCGAGCCGAGTGCGGCGAAGGCGATCGCGGTGCCGCCGATGGTGAAGGCGACCGGAAAGCCCAGCAGCAGCACGGCGAAGACCACGACGAACATCGCCAGCGCCAGCACCTCGCCGAGCGGCAACCCGGTCACGGCCCCTCGCCGTCGCCGCGGCGGCGGATGGTCGCCAGGCAGCGCACCGTCATCGCCAGACCCTGCAGCGCAACCAGGGCGCAGAACACAAGCATCGTCGTCTTGAGCAGGTAGAGCACGGGCAGCCCGTCGGGGGTCGGCGAGGCCTCGACAAGAAGCCAGGAGCGCCGCACGATCGGCCAGCTGAGGTGCGCGAGGACCAGCACCATCGGCATCAGGAACAGCCAGACGCCGATGAGATCGATCCAGGCCCGCCCGGCCGGCCCGAGCCAGCGGTAGAGCAGGTCGACGCGGACATGCCCGCCGCGCTTCAGCACCCAGGCGCTGGCCACCATGACGATGGCGCCGTTCAGCCAGACGAAACTCTCCGACAACCAGGGATAGCCGACGCCGGCGACGTAGCGCAGCGCGGCAACGCCGAAGCCCGTTGCCGCCATCGGCAGCAGCAGCCATGCGACGATACGTCCGACCGCCTCGTTCAGGTAATCGACAGCCGCGGCGAACGCCTCAAAGCCCTTCATCGGCACACATCATCGCGCCGGCAGATGGCGCGGCCGCCCGTATACGCAACATCCGAAAACGCGAACCGGCGCCCCGCTACTTGCGGAATGCGGCGACAAGAGCGGCCCCATCGGCGCCGGCATCCTTCACCCATTCCTGCAGCAGGATCTCGCCGATCTTGACCAGCTCGCCGCTCAGCGTCGCGCTCGGCGCCAGCACCTTGATCCCCTTGTCGGCGAGGAACCGCTTGGTCTCCTCGGCGGTCTGGCGGCTTGCCGCCCAGCCCGCCGCCTCGGCCTTGCCGGCCTCGGCCAGCACCGCGTCCTGCGTCGCCTTGTCGAGCGCAGCGAAGGCGGCCTTGTTGACGATGACCATGTTCTTGGGCAGCCAGCCCTGGACGTCATAGAAGTGGGTCAGCGACTCCCACACCTTGTAATCGACGCCGGACTGCGCCGAGGAAATGAACGAGCGCACCTTGCCGGTGGCCAGCGCCTGCGACACCTCGGCCGCCTGGATCGTCACCGGCTGCGCCTTGATCAGCTCGCCGATGCGCGCCGTCTGCTTGCTGTAGGCGCGCCACGACAGGCCCTCGAGATCCTTGACCGATTCCACCGCCTTGTTGACGTGCAGGCCCTGCGGCGGCCAGGGCACGGTGTAAAGGAGCTTCAGGCCCTGCGCGTCGAGCAGCTTCTCGACGTAAGGACGTTGCAACTTGGCCAGCTTCGCCGCGGCGTCGTAGCTGGTGGCGAAGAACGGCAGCCCGTCGATGTCGAACATCGGGCTCTCGTTCGACAGTAGCACCATCAGCACCTCGCCGATCTGCGCCTGGCCGGTCTGCACGGCGCGCTTGATCTCGGGGGCCTTGAACAGCGACGCGCCCGGGTGGACGGTGATCACCAGCTTGCCGCCGGTGGCGGCTTTGACGCCGTCGGCGAACTTCTGGACGTTGACGGTGTGGAAGTTGTTGAGCGCGTAGCCCGTCGGCAGATCCCACTTGGTCTGGCCGGCGGCTGCGCTCGTCACGAGGGCGAGAGCGGCGGCGAGCGCTAGCGGCTTGATACGCATCGGATTGACCTCCCCGGGGCCGTGTCGATTCCCAGATGCCGGAACAAATGATTATCGTTGTCGTCTTCTATTAATCAGTATACATCCTATCTTGCCGAGCGTCAATCTACGGCTTGCCGCGGCGCGCCGTTGCGCTACATGCGAATGGCAGTGGCCAAGCAAGTTCGCCGCGTTCTTTGCGCGGCTGCGCCAGGGCGTGGCGTCGGCGGTCGGGCACCCGCCGGGCAGCCGCCGCAACGGATCGCCAATCGGGGATGAGGGGAATGACGACAAACGGTCGCGGCTCGATACCGACTGGCAGGCGCGGCTCGCAGCGCTCGAGCCTGTGGGAGCGCCCGGGGTTCCTGATCCGGCGGCTGCACCAGATCCATGTCGCGATCTTCCTCGAGGAGTGCGCCGCCGAGAACATCACGCCGGTGCAGTTCGGGCTGCTGAGCGTGCTGCTCGAGGAGCCCGGCTGCGATCAGATCACGCTGGCCGAAAAGCTGGGCATCGACCGCACCAACGTGGCCGACGTCGTCCGTCGCCTGGAGCGCCGCGGCTGGATCACCCGGGTGGTCAACGCCGCGGACCGGCGCATGCGCGTGGTCTCGCTGACCGACGAGGGCCGGAAGTTCGTCGGGCGCACGCACGCCAAGATGCAGCGCGCACAGAAGCGGCTGCTGAGCCCGCTGAACGAGGCCGACCGCGCCCGGTTCGTCGAGCTGCTCGGCCGGCTGGTCGCCGCCAACAACGCGCTCGGCCGCGCCAAGCTGCGCGCCGGCGAGTCTGACTGAGCGCCGGCGCGGCCGGCTCAGCCGACGCGCCAGCGCGATTTCCGCTCGAACAGCTCGCGCAGCGCGGCGAGGCCCTGGTCGGCTGCGCCGGCGCCTTGCCCGGCGGCCGCCAGCTGGGCGTGCACCGCTTCCTCGTAGGCCGGCGCCGGATCGGCATAGAGCACGCCGATCGCCACCGGCTCGTGCGGCGGCGTCAGGCCGGCGAGCAGCCAGGCCAGCGCGGCGTTGGTCTCGTCGTGCACGGCGATGTCGGCCTCGCCGATGCCGTTCTCGCCGACGGTCACCACTTCGAGCCGCATGCGCGCGGGATCGAGGCGCAGTCCCTTCTCGCCATTGGCGCCGAAACGCAAGGGCCTGCCGTGCTCGACCAGCAGCTGGCGATCCGCGGCCACGGCCTTGTCGGTGAATTCGGCGAATACCCCGTCGTTGTAGACGATGCAGTTCTGGAACAGTTCGACGAAGGCGGCGCCCTTGAACTCGCGCGCCCGCCTGAGGATCGCCGGCAGGTGCTTTTGCGCGGTGTCGACGCTGCGGGCGAGGAAGCGGCCGCCGGCGCCGAGCACGAAACGGGCCGGCGAGAGCGGCCGCTCGAGCGAGCCCAAAGGGGTGGAGGGCGTACGGGCGCCGAGCGCCGAGGTCGGCGAATACTGGCCCTTGGTCAGGCCGTAGATCTCGTTGTTGAACAGCAGCACCTGGACATCGGGATTGCGCCGCAGCAGGTGCAGCAGGTGGTTGCCGCCGATGGAGAGGCCGTCGCCGTCGCCGGTGACGATCCAGACATCGAGCTCGGGCCGGGCCAGCTTGAGGCCGGTGGCGATCGCCGGGGCGCGGCCGTGGATGGTGTGGAAGCCGTAGGTCGCGACGTAATAGGGGAAGCGCGACGAGCAGCCGATGCCGGAGACGAACACCGTGCGCGCCGGATCGGCCTCGAAGTCGGCCAGCGTCTTGTGCACCGCGCGCAAGATCGCGTAGTCGCCGCAGCCGGGGCACCAGCGCACCTCCTGGTCGGTGGCGTAGGCCTTGGCGGTCCAGACATGCTGGTTCATGGCGTCTCCTCCGTCAGCCCAGCAGGCGGTCGATCGCCGCGGCGATCTCGGCGATGCGGAAGGGCTGCCCGGTGACCTTGCTCAGGCTCTCGGCGTCGACGAGATACTGGGCGCGCAGCAATGTGGCGAGCTGGCCGGTGTTCATCTCGGGCACCAGCACCCGCTCGTAGTTGGCGAGCAGCGCGCCCAGGTTGGCCGGCAGCGGCCAGAGATGGCGCAGATGCACGTGGGCGACGCTCTTGCCGACGGCGAGGGCGCGTTGCACCGCGACCTGGATCGGGCCAAAGGTCGAGCCCCAGCCGACGACGACCAGGCGGCCGCGCTCGGGGCCGAGTGCGACGTTTTGCGCCGGCAGCGACCTGGCGATGCCGAGGATCTTGTTGCGCCGCGCGTCGGTCATGCGCTGGTGGTTGGCCGGATCGTAGGAGATGTGGCCGCTGTCGTAATCGCGCTCGATCCCGCCGATGCGGTGCTCGAGGCCGGGGGTTCCGGGCACCGCCCAGACCCGTGCCAGCGTTTCGGGATCGCGCCGGAAGGGATGGAACCCCTCCGGGTCGGTGTGGAAGCGGGCCGGGAAGGGCGACAGCCGGCCGAGGTCGGGAAACCGCCAGGGCTCGGCGGCGTTGGCGAGGTAGCCGTCGGTCAGCAGCAGCACCGGCGTCATGTAGCGGGTGGCGATGCGCACGGCCTCGATGGCGCAGTCGAAGCAGTCGCCGGCGCTGGCGGCGGCCAGCACCGGCAGCGGCGTGTCGCCGTTGCGTCCCCACAGCGCCTGGTAGAGGTCGGCCTGCTCGGTCTTGGTCGGCAGCCCGGTCGAGGGGCCGCCGCGCTGCACGTTGACGACAACCAGCGGCAGCTCGGTTGCGACGGCGAGGCCGAGCGCCTCGGTCTTCAGCGCGATGCCGGGGCCCGAGCTGGTGGTGACGCCGAGCGCGCCGCCGTAGGCGGCGCCGAGCGCGGCGCAGACCGCGGCGATCTCGTCCTCGGCCTGGAAGGTGAGGACGCCGTAGCCCTTCATTCCCGAAAGCAGGTGCAGGATGCCCGAAGCCGGCGTTATCGGGTAGCTGCCGAGGAAGAGTCGCAAGCCGGCCAGTCGCGCCCCGGCGAGCAGCCCCCAAGCCGTCGCCTCGGTGCCGGTCAGCGTGCAGTAATCGCCCGGCGCCAGCGCGGCCGGCGCGAGACGATAGCGCTTGACGGTCAGCTCGAGCTCGGCGGTCTCGCCGTAGGCATGCCCGGCATGCAAGGCCGCCCTGTTGGCCTGGAGCAGCGCCGGGGTCTTGGCGAAGCGCCGCTCGAGCCAGTTTTCGATGCCGCCGCGCTCGCGCGAGAACAGCCAGAGCAGCAGCCCCAGCACCCACATGTTCTTGCAGCGCAGCGAGTCGCTCTGCGACAGGCCGGCGCCCTTGACCGCCTCCAGCGTGAGACGCGAGATGTCGATCGCCAGCAGGCGGAACGCCGACAGCGACCCGTCCTCCAGCGGGTTGGCGGCATAGCCGGCCTTCTGCAGGTTCTTGGCCGTGAACTGCGTCGCGTCGGCGATGACCAGGCCGCCGGGGCGCAGGTCCTTTGCGTTGACCTTGAGCGCCGCCGGGTTCATCGCCACCAGCACGTCCGGCCGGTCGCCGGCGGTGAAGATCTCGGTGGCGCCGAAATTGATCGAAAAGGTGGAGACGCCGAACGTCGTGCCGACGGGGGCGCGGATCTCGGCCGGGAAATCGGCGAAGGTGGCGAGATCATGGCCCTCGAGGGCGGCAGAATCGGCGAATTGCGTCCCGGTCAGCTGCATGCCGTCCCCGGAATCGCCGGAAAAGCGCACGCGGGCGAAGTCCTCGTCCTCGAGAAAGGCGTAGGGCGCCTCGCCGGTCGCGGCGTCGCCCAGGGCGTCGATCATGACCGTCTCCTCAATCCGATTCGTCGAGGAAGCGCCGCTTGTCCGGCTTGTCCTTCCAGGCGTCGGCGTCGGCCGGCACCTCGCCCTTCTGCGTGATGTTGGGCCACAGGGCGGCGTACTTGGCGTTGACCGCGAGCCAGGGCTCGGCCGCCGGGTCGGTGTCGGGCAGGATCGCCTCGGCTGGGCATTCCGGCACGCATACGGCGCAATCGATGCACTCCTCGGGATGGATCACCAGCATGTGCGGGCCGGCGTAGAAGCAATCGACCGGACAGACGAGCACGCAGTCCTGGTACTTGCACCTGATGCAGTTCTCGGTGACGACGAAGGTCATTGGCGTTGCCTCTGATCAGTATACTGATGAATTGGGACGCGAGCCGCGGCTCATTGCCGCCGCCTCAGCCGCGCGCGCCGCCGGCGGCGGCGCGGATCGCGGCCAGCGACTGCGACGGGCCGATCGCGTCGGGGTCGACGGCGAGCTCGATCACCGCCGGGCGGTCGGCCGCCAGCGCCTCGTCCAGCGCCGCCGCGAATTCGCCGTTGCTCGCCGCGCGCAGCCCGAGCGCGCCGTACGAGCGGGCGAGGGCGGCGAAATCGGGATTGACCAGGTCGCTGCCGACCGCGCGGCCGGGATAGCGGCGCTCCTGGTGCATCCGGATCGTGCCCCACATGCGGTTGTTGAACACCAGCACGACGATGTTCGCGCCGTACTGCGCCGCCGTGCCGAGCTCCGGCATCGTCATCTGAAAGCAGCCGTCGCCAGCGAGCGCGACCACGGTCCGCGCCGGGGCCGCCAGCTTGGCCGCGATGGCGGCGGGCACGCCGTAGCCCATCGCCCCCGATGTCGGCGCGAGCTGCGTGCGCGGGCGCTTATAGAGGAAGAAGCGGTGCAGCCAGGCGGCGTAGTTGCCGGCGCCGTTGCACAGCACCGCGTCTTCCGGCAGCCGCGCGTCGAGATCGCGGACGACCTCGGCCAGCTGCAGCTCGCCGCTGTTGGCGCGCGGCTGGCGAAACGCCTCGAACGCCGCCCGCGCCGCCGCCGTGCGCTCGCGCCAGCGCTCGGCACCGGCGAGCCGGCGGTCGGCGATCGCCGCCAGGAAGCCGGGCGGCGCCGCCGGGATGGCGAGGTCCGGGGCATAGACATGGCCGAGCTCGTCGGCGCCGGGAAAGACGTGGATCAGCCGCTGCTGCGCATAGGGCGGCTCGATCAGCGTGTAGCCGCCGGTGGTCATCTCGCCGAGCCGCGGCCCGACGACGACCAGCAGGTCGCTTTCGACGATCAGCCGAGCCAGCGCCGGATCGATGCCGATGCCGACATGGCCGACATAGCTCGCCCGCCGGTTGTCGTAGGCGTCCTGGCGGCGGAAGGCGGTCGCCACCGGCAGGCCGTTGGCTTCGGCGAAACGTGCGAGGTCGCTCGACGCCTGCGGCGTCCACCCGGCGCCGCCGACGATGAAGAGCGGCCGTGCCGCTCGCTCGACCAGGGCGAGCGCGGCGCGCGCGGCGGCCTCGCCGACCGCGGCGAGCGGCGGCTTGGCCGGACGGGCCGCCGACGCCGGCACCTCGGCGCTCAGCACGTCCTCGGGCAAGGCCAGCGCCACCGGGCCGGGCCGCCCCGACTGCGCCACGTGGAAGGCGCGGCTCAAGTATTCGGGCAGCCGCTCCGGCCGGTCGACCTCGGCGACCCACTTCGTCAGCGGCCCGTAGAAGGTGCGATAGTCGATTTCCTGGAACGCCTCGCGATCGCGATGATCGCGGCTGACCTGGCCGATCAGGACGACGAGCGGCGTCGAGTCCTGATAGGCGGTGTGCACGCCGATCGCGGCATTGGTCGCCCCCGGCCCGCGCGTGACCACGCACACGCCCGGCCGGCCGGTGAACTTGCCGTAGGCCTCGGCCATGAAGGCGGCGCCGCCCTCATGGCGGCAGGCGATGAACCGCGCCGCCGTGCCGGCGTCGTGCAGGGCGTCGAGCAGCGGCAGATAGGATTCGCCCGGGACGCCGAACAGGAGCTTCGTCCCGTTGGCGAGCAGGGAATTGAGCACCAGGGCGCCGCCCACCGCCATCGCGCGTCCTAGCCGCGAACGGGCAGCACCTGGATGTCGTAGGCGTGCCTGATCTCGCGGTTCAGCACCGGGTCGCGCAGCGCGAAGACGAAGCGGTCGGCCGGCCGCACGCCGCCGATCGCCGGCAGCGTGCCGCCGAACAGCAGCGTGCCGTCGCCCATTTCGCCTTCGTCGAGGCGGTAGAGATCGAGCAGCGTCGTCGGGTGCAGCTGGGCCGCCACCCCGCCTTTCTGGTAGGGCTGCCGCTCGCCCTTGACCATGATCTCGGCACTCAGCTCGAGCTGCTCCCAGTGGGGGGCGACCTCGTCATAGGGCCAGAAGCGCGGCGCGATCGGCTTGTCGCAGAGCTGCTTGGCGACCGAGATGCCCTGGGTCTCGACCTTGCGGTCGGTATGGTCCGACCCGGCCCCGACCCAGAGGCGACCGGCATGCCTGAGCAGCACCCATTCGGCCTCGCCCGACGAGCCGTCGCCGAGCGCCTGGATGGCGTCGTCGGTGGTCAGCCGCCGGGCGCCGACGCGGTAGAAGATCGGCGTCTTCGCCGGGCGCGGCACGCCGATCTTGGCCAGCTCCTCGATATGGTGGCGCACGCCCTCCTGGTCGCGCGCCGTCCAGCCGCCGATCACCGCCTTGGCGATGGTCACCCGTTCGCGCCGCTCGCCGGATTTCTCGACGAACGTGATGTCAAAGCCGATGCCGCTGCCCATTGATCGCCTCTCGCTCGTGTCCTCAGCGCCTGTCCCGCCGGACGATGTCCTCAACCCCCTTGGCGAGGGCGAGCAGCCGCCGGTCGTGGCCGCGCGAGCCGACCAGCATCAGCCCGACCGGCGCGCCGCCCGGCTCGTGGCAGGGCATGGTCAGCGCCGGCCGGTCGAGGAAGTTCACCACCGCCGTGTTGCGCAGGATCTTGAGGTTGACCTGGGTCTGCGCCTCCTGGTCGCGCTCGAGCGGCGCGATCGGCGGCGGCACCACGGCGACCGTCGGCCAGACCAGGGCATCGAGGTGGCGCGTGACCTGCCGCACCTCGGCCATCACCGCCGCGCGGGTCCGGGTGAGCGCGATGTAGTCGGCGGCGCTCTGCCGCTTGCCGGCCTCGAAGCGGCCGAGAATCCAGGGGTCGTAGCGGTCGGCGGCGGTCTCGACATGCGGGCGATGGAAGGCCCAGGCCTCGGCACCGACCAGCCCGCCATTGCGGTTGATCTCGGGCAGGCGGTCGAGCACCGGGATGGCCAGCGGCTCGATCACGACGCCGGCGGCGGCGAGGCGGCGCAAGCCGGCCTCGTAGGCCGCGGCCACCTCGGCGTCGAGCCCGTCGAGCACGTAGTTCTGCACCGCGCCGAGCCGCAGCCCGCGCGCCGGCAAGGCCGGCTCGGCCGCCGGCGCCGACCCCGCCAGCACGGCGTCGAGGATGGCGCAGCAATCGACGCTGTTGGCGAGCGGGCCGACGCTGTCGAGCGTCGTCGACAGCGGCACGATCCCCTCGCGCGGCACCCGCCGCGACGTCGTCTTCAGGCCGACGATGCCGCAGAAGGCGGCCGGAATGCGGCAGGAGCCGCCGGTGTCGGTGCCGAGCGTCGCCGGCGCCATGCCGTCGGCGACCGAAACCGCGCCGCCCGAACTCGAGCCGCCGGGGATGCGCCGGGTCGCGCGGTCCCACGGGCCGGCGGGCGTGCCGAAGTTGCGGTTGAGGCCGAGCCCGGAATAGGCGAACTCGGTCATGTTGACGCGCCCGAACGCGATGAAGCCGTGCGCGCGCAGGCGGCCGACCGCCGGGCAGTCCGCCGCCGCCGGCGCGCGTCCCTCGAAGACCCGGCTGCCCGCGCGCGTGACCTCGCCGCGGACATCGAACAGGTCCTTGATGCTGACCGGGATGCCGGCGAACGGCCCGGGCTGGCGGCCGCGTCGGCGCATCGCGTCGACGGCGTCGGCCTGCGCCCGCACCCAGTCGGCGTCGAGGCTGATGAAGGCCCGCGCCCCTTCGCCCGCCGGGTCCTGCGCCCGCTCGAGGCACGCCTCGGCCAGGGCGCGCGCGCTGAGCGCGCCCTGCTCGAGGTCCCGCATGAGGCCGGTCAGATCACGCATGGCTTGCAAGCCGCGCCGCAGGCGGCCTCCTGGCCGTTCGCCGGCGCGCGCCGTCACATCGGGTCGTAGTAGTGGGTTTCGAGCAGCAGGCAGCCGGTCTCGGACCGGAAGGGCCCGTGCGCGACGCCCGGCGGGCGGCAGCAATAGGTGCCCTGGCGGAAGGTCTCGCCGCCGGTGCCGTCGGGTTTGGAGTTGACGATCAGGTCGCCCTGGAGGACGTAGACCTCCTCCCAGTGATCGTGCACGAAGGGCGCGGTTGTGTAGGCCCCCGGCATGAAGCGCAGCAGCCGCGTGTAGCCGCCCTTCTTCTTTTCCAGGTCGATCTTGCCGGCCAGCACCTTGAGCTGGATGCCGGGCGGATAGCCCGGCGGCGTCTGCCAGCCGGTGGTGAAGTCGACCTGGAAGAACTCCTTGTGCTCCTTGTTGCAGGCCATCGCCTATCTCCTCCCACGCTTGCCGTGCACGCCGCCGCTCACGCCGTCTTCTTGAGATGCACCTTGCCGATCGAATCCGGATTGTTGCGGCGGGTGGTGAACTTGTCGGCCTCGAACACGCCGTCCGGGATCTCGAAGTAGCCCGCCGCGAACTGCTCCGCCGTCGTCTGGTGCATCGACATCGCCTGGAACGGGCAGATGTCGTAGCACAGCTCGCAGCCGATGCAGTTGTCGGCGTGCACCTCGACCCGGCCGTTCGCCTGGCTCAGCGCCTCGTAGAAGCACATCTGGATGCAGACCGTGCACGTCGGGTTCTCGCACTTGTCGTGGTCGATCTCGACGTGCGTGCGCGAGCGCGCGAACTGCGTGCTGTAGTCCTTCGCCGCCTGGCGCGAGGCGATGCCGCGCATCGCCTCGACATCGGCATAGCCGTGCTCGTCCATGAAGCGGTCGAGGCCCTTGATGATGGTCGGCAGCCACTTGATGCCCTTGAGCATCAGGATCGAGCCGACCTGGACGATGCCGGCGCCGGCCATGATGAACTCGACCACGTCGCGGTGGTCGAAGATGCCGTTCGAGCCCGAGACGGGCATGCCGAGCTCATCGGTGATGCGGTGCACCCAGCGCAGGCTGAGCGGCTTGGTCCAGGTGCCGCCGATCCCGGCCGGGCCGCCGATGCGCGGCCTGCCGGTCTCGATGTCGATGGCGAAGCCGGTATAGCGGTTGGTGGCGGTGACCGCCGCCGCCCCCGCCTCGCGCACGCGCCGCGCCACTTCGAGCGGCCGCGACTGGTCGGGCGTCAGCTTGACCATGACCGGAATGTCGACCGCCTCGCAGACGGCGCGCACCACCTCGGCGGCGACGTCGGGCTCCTGGCCGATCATCGAGCCGCCGTGCACGCCCGGCATCATCGCCGGGTGCGGGCAGCCGAAGTTCAGCTCGACCATGGGGAGGCCGCAATCCTCGATCGTGCGGCAGATGTCGCGCCAGCCGTCGAGGTCCTTGGCGCCGGCGCTGCCGATCAGGTGGGCGCCGCGCTCGGCGGCGTACTTCTGGCAATCCTTGAGGTGCGGAATCCAGTCCTTGTAATGCGTCGAGGAATAGCCGGAGCGCGAATAGAAGACGAAGTCCCGCGGCACCTTGCCGCGGATGATCTCGCCGCGGTCGTTCATGATGCTGTACTTCGAGTTCTCGGTCAGGCGCGCCATGTCCTCGATGTCGGTGAGCGTCTTGATGATCGCTCCCGCCGCGCCGGCGTCGAAGCACTGCTTGATCAGATCGGGGCTGTTGGTCGGCTCGAGCGAGGCGACGACGACCGGATTCTTGAACTTCAGCCCGCAGAAGTCCAGGTCGAGCTTAGCCATCGCGCTCCTCCCTTGCTGGCGGCGGGCTGCGTGCCGGGTTCGCTGCCGGCTCGGCCCCCGAATATACTCAGTATGCTGATGATATGGCCGCGCTCGCGTCTTGTCAATTGGCGGCAGGCCACGCCCACGGCTTGACCGCCCGGTTGGCGACCGGCAGGCACGGGTTGATCGTGGATGGCGCGGGGAGAGCGCACCGCCGCGCCGGCCGTCTGCACCTGGACGATCGATTTCGTCCACGGGCCCCGGGCCTGGCGGCAGACCGCCGCCCGAGAGGGTCAAGCATTCCTGCGTCTGCCGCCCGCCAGGTCCGACCCGCCTTGCCCCCGACATTGTCGAGTCGATCCTCGACGGGCGGCTGCCGGAGGGGACGACGACGGCGAAGCGGAAGACGATCTCCGTGGAGGCGTGCGGGCGCGAGGGCGACCGTTTGCATAAATCGGACTCTCGTGTTACGAGAATTTGTCGGTTGTTTTTACCCCCTGTTTACCAAATTGATTGACCATACGCGGCGCAGCCGGCGTTCGGCGTGACAGCGTTTTCGCCGTCGTTCGGGCCGCTGTATGGCGATTCCCTCGTCCTCTCTACAGGAACGAAACAACCATGCCTGATCGGAAAGCCGCCAGCACCGCTGGCAATCGTGCGGCTGCAGCCGCCACCCCTCCCGTCGATGCCGCGGACGCCCCGGCTGCCACCGTGCTGGTCAAGCCGACCGCCGGCGATGCCGTCACGGTGCCGGTCATCCCCGGCCAGACCTTGCAGCTCGCCTTCGATCCGGCCAAGGCGATCGCGCAGATGGAGAACGGCGACCTGACGCTGAGCTTTGCCGACGGCGCGCGGCTCACGCTGACCGGATTTGCCGCTGCCGCGCAGTCCGACACCCCGCCGCACCTCCTGTTGCCCGGTGGCGTCATCGTCGCCGGCGACGTGCTGGTCGTGCACATGGTCGATCTACCTGCTGCCGCCACTCTGGAGACCGCCGCGACGACGTTGCCGCCGAGCGGCGGCGTTCATGCTTATGGCGACGACCTCGGCGACGTGATCGGTGGCCTGCCTCCGCAAGGCGTCTTGCCGCCCACCGGCCTGCGTTTCCCCGAGATGCAGCCGACCGAGGGCGGCCGTGCCGGAGCCGAGGAGGCAGCGGCGGCGGCCGGCGGCCAACCGCCCTCGCCACCGCCACCGCCGCCACCGGTGGACGATGCCGGCGGCATCCTCACCGCTGACCTCGTCACCACGGTGAGCGGCGAGGGGCTGCCGCCCGGCGCGGTCTTCGGCAGCTTCCACGGCGGCTTCGAGGACAGCCAGCCGAACCAGCATGTCGGCGACCTTTCGATCCGCACCATGCATGTCGACCTGCAGTTCGTGCCCAACGACAACGAGGTGCCGACCAAGCTCACCGTCTCCGGCATTCCGGCGGGGGCGCAACTCAATCTCGGCGGCGTGCCGGTCGCGGTCGCCGGCGGTGTCGCCGTGATCGCCGACGCCGCGACGCTCGCCGCGCTGTTCGACGGCTCCCAGGCGCTGCATCTCTCGCTCGCCGGCTCGAGCTGGGCCGATCTCGACACCGACTTCCCGCTCCACTACAGCCTCGAAATCCAGGATCCCGAAAACGGCGGCGCCACGGTCGTCACCACCGGCACGGCGGTGATCGACGCCGTCGCCGATCTGCCGGCCATCACCGGGCAAGGCGCCAGCGTGTTCGGATCGCAGGGCTACGCCTACGCCATCGGCGGCGCCGAGAAGGGCGATGGCGGCCCCGGCGGCCATGTCAGCACGCTCTACCGCATCGATCTCGCCAGCGGCGAGGCGCGCGCAGTCGGCCCCGTCGCCGTCGACGGCAGCAACAATCTCGACGTCGAAGCTCTCACCCTCGGCAGCGACGGCCGCCTCTATGCCATAGCGAGCACGATCGGCCAGACGCGCGGCCTGCTCGTGCTCGATCCGGCCGACGGCCACACCATCGCCTGGTACGACGGCGCCGGTCACGATGGCGGCGCCGACGGCATCGGCGATCTGCATGTCGATCCGTCCGGCCTCGCCGAGGCCAACGGCGAGCTCTATTTGACCGTCAAGGAAGGCAACGCCAGCGCGCTCTACCAGGTCGATCTCGACGACGGGACGGGCAGCGCAACCGTCACCCGGCTCGGCGATGCCGGGCGCGGCAACGTCTTCGGCGCCCTGACCACCGACAGCGACGGCGGCCTCGTTGCCATCGCCGACGACGGCTCGGCGCTCTACCAGGTCTCCGCCGTCGACGGCAGCGTGCTGGCCGCGCACGACTTGAGCGGCTTTCCGGCCAACGCCAATATCGAGGGGCTCGATTTCGATTCCGCCGGAACGCTATGGGCGCTCGACCGGCTGTCCGGCGGCCTCTACCGCATCGACACCGCCGACTGGGACGCCCAGCTGCAATCGCAAACCCTCGATGTCAACGACCAGACCGGCGACGGCTTCGAGGCGATGGCCATCGCCCCCGGGGTGCAGGCCGAGGTCACGCTCGACCTGAGCGGCCATTTCGGCGACTACCTCGACTCCTCCGAGGATCACTACTTCCTGGTCAGGGTGCCCGAAGAATGGTCCGCACCGCAGGGCGCCACCGTCGTCAGCCTCGATGGCGACGATGTCCCCGGCGTGCCCGCCGGCGACTACATCCGGGTCGATGCCGACGACCTCATCGACCCCTCGAGCGGCGAAGCCAGCACCTCGGTCTCGCTGCTGCCCCCGGCCGAGATCGACGGCACGACGCAGATTCCGGTCTATGCCGTGGCGGCCGAGCTGGTCGCACCGGGCGACACCGGGAACGCCGAACTGACCTTCGCCAACAACGTCGCCGCGGGCCAGGTCACCTTCCACGTGCCGAGCGGCGGCGAGGACAGCTTCACCTTCGATCTCAGCGACGACGGCGCCACGCATGTCGTCGTCGGCTTCGACGGCGACAGCCACGGTCTCGTCTTCGACAACGTCGTCGACGGCGCCGGCGACGGTCTCGGCCTCGATGATCTCGAGGCGCATGTGAGTTCGTTCACTCACGACGTCGCGACCGGCATCGCCACGGTCGAGTTCGCCGACGGTCCGACGATCGTGTTCGATGGCATTGACGATCCGGTTTCGTCGCTGACCGACATCATCAACGACCCGAACAGCCAAATCGAGCTGCGCGGCGGAACGACCTGATCGCATCCTGGCGGATCGATGCCGCGCGACGCGCGGCGTCGACGCAAAGGTCGTACGCCTCAGAGCCGATCCCGAAAGATGTTGAGTCGGAGGAATCGGTTGTGATTCAT